>JBOFGM010000330.1:0-5473 GCA_051649105.1 Iodobacter sp.
CAGTGCCGATGGTGGTTTGCGTCTTCTGGCCGGTAATCTGGGCCGCTCGGTGATTAAAATCTCCGCTGTTAAAGAAGAAAACCGCCGTGTTGAAGCTCCGGCCATGATCTTTAATGATCAGGACGATGTGCTGGCGGCCTTTAAGCGCGGTGAGCTGGAAAAAGACTTTGTGATTGTGCTGCGCTTCCAGGGCCCGCGTGCCAATGGGATGCCGGAATTGCATAAGCTGACACCGGTACTGGGCTTATTGCAGGATCGTGGCTTTAAAGTTGCACTGGTGACTGATGGTCGTATGTCCGGCGCTTCGGGCAAGGTGCCTTCAGCCATTCATATGACACCTGAAGTACTCAATGGCGGCCCGCTGGGCAAGGTCAGAAACGGCGATATGATTTTACTGGATGCGAATGCCGGTGTGGTTGAAGCGAAAGTGGATGCTGCAGAATGGGCGCAGCGCACAGTAGATACGGCAGATCTGTCTGCCAATGAGCATGGTATGGGGCGTGAGTTATTTGCTACATTCCGCGCAGCAGCAACCGGCGCTGAAGAGGGCGCTATCAGTATGGGCCTGGCTCACTAAGCATTCCCCGGTGTAAAAGCCAGATTCGGAGCCGCGAAAGCACAAACAGCGGAATCATTTGCCTGCTGTTTGCGCTTTTCGTGGTTAAACCGGCCGGAATCTCATTAGTATTCATGTCTTGAGGGGCGTTTCCCTCATCTAATTTTTACAGAACTAGGAAGAACAACCCCATGCAAATTCGCGAAATTATGCGCTCTTGTCCGGTGATGCCGGTTTTGGTTATCGAGAAAGTTGAGCATGCCGTGCCTTTGGCGCAGGCTTTGGTTGACGGCGGTATCTGTGTTCTTGAAGTGACTTTACGTACTGAAGCTGCTTTGGCCGCTGTGCGCGCTATTGTTGATAATGTGCCAGGCGCCATTGTTGGTGTGGGTACTGTGGTTCGTCCCGAGCAATTTGCTGAAGCTAAAGCTGCAGGTGCTGTATTTGCGGTGACTCCGGGTCTGACTCCGGCACTGGCTGCTGCTGCCCGTGCTGCAAAAATTGAATTATTGCCAGGCGTAATGACTCCTTCTGAAGCGATTGCCGCTTTGGAAGAAGGCTTTGATGCGCTGAAACTGTTCCCTGCGGAACAGGCCGGCAGCCTTGGTATGTTGAAAGCGATGGGCGGTCCGCTGCCACAAATTCTGTTCTGCCCTACCGGTGGTGTGAGTCCTGAATCGGCTCCTAAACTGCTGGCATTGCCGAATGTGGGTTGTGTGGGTGGTTCATGGCTGGCTCCTAAGGAAATGGTTGCCGCTGGTGACTGGGCAGGTATCACTGCTCTGGCCCGTGCTGCTGCAGCATTTGCTAAATAAATCTGTGAAATTGGGGATAATCTGCTCGCCAGCAAGGCTGGTGATGGTTATCCTCTGTGTTCGACTTTTTTGCGCTGAATCCACGGCACACGCTGCGGTGTGATCGGTGTTTATAATGCTTCTGATCTACTTAGGAGAACCAGGTAATGGCAGCAATTCGTATCGCAATTAACGGCTACGGTCGTATTGGTCGCAATGTACTGCGCGCTTTGTATGAATCTGGCCGCACTGATGAATTCCAAATTGTCGCAATTAATGATCTGGGCGACGCTAAAACTAATGCTCACCTGACCCAGTACGATACTGTACATGGCAAATTTGCCGGTAAAGTATCTGTAGATGGTGATTTCATGATTGTGAACGGCGATAAAATCCGTGTTTGCGCTCAGCGTAATCCGGCTGATCTGCCATGGGCAGAAATCGGCGTTGATGTAGTGATGGAATGTACTGGTTTCTTTGCAAGCAAGGCTAAGGCTTCTGCTCACATTACTGCTGGTGCGAAAAAAGTTATTATCTCGGCTCCGGGTGGCAGTGATGTGGATGCAACCATTGTGTTTGGTGTGAACCATGACACATTGAAAGCAAGCGATACCGTTATTTCTAATGCATCATGCACAACTAACTGTTTAGCTCCGCTGGTTAAGCCACTGAACGACAAAATCGGTCTGGTTTCCGGTCTGATGACAACGATTCACAGCTACACCAATGATCAGGTTCTGACAGACGTTTATCATGAAGACCTGCGTCGTGCCCGTTCTGCTACTCACTCAATGATTCCTACCAAGACCGGTGCAGCTGCTGCTGTTGCTCTGGTATTGCCAGAGCTGAAAGGCAAGCTGGATGGTTTTGCTGTGCGCGTACCAACTATCAATGTTTCTTTAGTTGATCTGACTTTTACTGCGGCTCGTGCTACAACCGTTGAAGAAATTAATCAGATTATGAAAGAAGCGTCGGAAGGCGCACTGAAGGGCGTGTTGAACTACAACGACCTGCCTTTAGTATCGATTGATTTCAACCATGATCCTGCTTCTTCTACCTACGAAGCATCGCAAACTAAGGTTTCCGGTGGCACTCTGGTGAAAGTATTGTCCTGGTACGACAACGAGTGGGGCTTCTCCAATCGTATGCTCGATACCACTAAGGCTTTGTGGAACGCAAAATAAGCGTTTTTTAAGTCTGGTAAAAGTGCCCGCAGCTGCGGGCATTTTTTTTGCCCGCTAATCCGTGATACGGGGCGGTGGTGGCGTTGCCCGGCAGTGTGCTTGTAACTCACTTGCAGGATGCAGGTCCGTCGCTCAGCGCTGGTTGGCGGCGTGATAAGCAGGGTCGGGGTATTTGTGGGAATACGGGCCATTTTGCCCAAAACTGCTGTGCTGTGCGTGTGTTTAAAGATAAATCACGGCATACAAATAAATGCCATTTAAATAAAAAAACAAATCATCTGATTTGTTTCACTTAAATCATGTTGCTTATGTGCAACATTTAAACCTTAACTTACTTTTTGTTAAAGTATTAGTAAAGTTTACGCAAGCATATTGAGTTGCTTTGTATAAATGTGTAGTAGGTAATTAACCTGATGCATTTATATGCGAAATTAATAATTAATTAAAAAATCCTATTTTACATAGCAAATTATTTGATATTTATTTGTGTATTTATCACTAAATTATCCGTTTATATTTACTGGACGTTTTGTTGGTTTTTAATTATTTATGCGTGCGTTTATTGAGTAATAGGGTGTAATGCTTAGTATACAGAGGCATTGGATTTGATTGGTATTTTTACTTATAAGGGTTTGGTACTTTTACAGCAGAACAAAAATTAGCCCTGTGTTTATATATGGCCTTCGGAACACCTGAATGGCTCAGTTAATTAATTAGCAGGTTTGCTTTATGCAAATTACATTTAATTAAATGCCGCCGGGTGATCTTTTAAAATCATATGAATCCGAATTTGCTCTGGTGAATTCGTGGCTCAAAATAGAAAAGGAAATTCAGTATGTTTAAGCGCGTTCTTATCGCTACTGCCGTATCCGCAATGTTTGCCGCTCCTGCATTTGCTGATGTAACTATCAGCGGTTCTGCAGAAATGGACCTGATGTACAAAACTAACCAAAAAGCTACAAACGGCGACGGTAAAGTTGCTGAAGAAATTGCAATCATCGTAAACGTTGATGGTCGCGATAAGCTGGATTCCGGTGACACACTGAAATGGCGCCTGGCGCAAAAAGTTGCAACTCCAGATCGTTACGACAGCTTCGGTCAACGTGAAGCTTGGATCGGTTACGAAACTAAGTTCGGTGAAGTTCGCTTCGGTAACCAGTTCTCTAACCAATACCTGGACTTAGATGGTTTTGCATCTTCAGGTCAAGGCAACTTGTGGGCTGACTTTGGTTCGCAACAAGTTCAATACGCAAACGGCGTAAGCTACTTCTCTCCTAAATTCAATGGCTTCAGCTTTGCTGGTCAATACGATTTAGGTAACGGTCGTAACACAGCCCGCGCAATGGAACTGACAGCGAACTACGCTGGTTACGGTTTCAATGTATCTGCTGGTGCTTCTGAAGCTAAAAACAGCAAGTATGCATCTTCTGCAGCTGCTACATTCGGTGGCAATTCTTGGGGTCACTCAGGTGGTTACACTGCTGGTGGTGTGACTGAAGAAGTTAATGGCGTAGATGTATTCCACGGCGAAAACAAACTGCGTACTTACAACGTTGATGCAGCCTACAAAACTGGCGCATTTGACTTGAAAGCTGGCTACAAACGCAATGAATGGAATGGCGATGTAAGCCTGAACCGTGGCGCTAATGTTGCTGCTGGTGGTAAGACTACTGTTGACCAATTCCTGGTTGCTGCTGGTTACACCATGGGTAAGAACAACTTCAACCTGGGTTATCAACGCGTTCAAGACAGCAAAACTGATGGCGCTAAGCAAGATAACGGCATGAACGTTATCAATGCTCAGTACAACTACACTCTGTCTAAGAACACTGTAGCTTTTGCTCAAGTTCGTCACCACATGCTTGATACCGCTGGTCAAGCAAGCGTAATGACAAACGACTATCAGTTGGATGGTTCGGCTGGTGTGAACAAAGACAGCTCGACACGTCTGTTAGTAGGTACATGGACAGCGTTCTAATTTAGAACCTGCCATTAAGCATCAACGAGTCGTCAGACTGGTTTAGTGCTCAGCCTTAAAAAAACGCCACGATGCAAATCGTGGCGTTTTTTCGTCTGAAGCCAGCGTTTACGCCATTCCTGTAAGGTGGGTGTTGCATTTGGGCCACACAATGTTGCGGATATACGACGCAATATTGCATGGGTTTGTACCTATTGAGTATTCTTGCTCCGTAACACAAGCAAATATGCCTTGATGTACTGAAGTTAAAAAAACCAAATTCGCCTTTAGGAGAGATGAATTATGTTTAAACGTGCTCTGATCGTTGCTGCTGTTGCGGCTGCTTGCTCTGCTTCTGCTTTTGCTGATGTTTCTATCAGCGGTTCTGCTGAAATGGATTTGATGTTTGGTACAAATCGCTCAACAGGTGCTTCGAAGTCTGGCGGTGAACTGTACGAAGAAACAGCCATCGTTATTAATATCGACGGTTCTGACCAGCTGGATAACGGCAACAAACTGAAATGGCGCGTTGCTCAAAAAGTAGCAACTGACTATCGCTATGATGGTTTCGGTGGTCGTGAAGCTTGGATCGGTTATGCTGGTACTTGGGGTGAATTGCGCGCTGGTACACAGTTTGTTAATTCATATCTGAATGTACTTGACTGGCCATATGGCGTGAATGGATCTGGCAATTTAGTTGCTGACTTTGGTACATCACAAGACAAGTGGAAAGATTCCCTGAACTACATGTCACCTAAGTTTGGTCCGTTCTCGTTCGCTGCTCAGTACAAAATTGGCGATAAAGGCCCAGGTTCTGCTGCTAAGGCTGCTGGCTTTGAATTCGATGCAACAACTGGCTTGACCAAGCCAACTGCAGCGGTTGCTGCAGGTGCTGATGTTAATACATACGCTTACGACCTTACAGCTAACGTAGCCTATGCTAACTTCAATATCGATGCTGGTTATATGCAACAAAATGACC
>JBOFGM010000331.1:0-3935 GCA_051649105.1 Iodobacter sp.
GACTGGATCTTATTGAATGCCTGACCGCTTGCTGTGCGCCGGTTCCGATTTAGCTGAGCGGGGTCTGGCTTATCGCTTTACCCTGCAATGGGGCGGTCGTGAGCGGCCGGCCTTTGTACTGCGCTTTGACGGGGCGGTATATGCTTATATCAATGAATGCGCGCATATTCCGGCGGAGCTGGATTTTAATCCCGGGGACGTTTTTGATTTCTCACGTTCCTGGCTTGTTTGTTCTGTACACGGCGCATATTATGCGCCCGATAGTGGTCTTTGCCTGGGCGGCCCTTGTCCGGGCCGCAAGCTTATTTCTTTGCCGGTTCGTGAACTCGCGGATCAGGTTTATTTAAGTGATGAACCGAATGAATGAATCCTGGGAACGCGAACAATTAGAAAGTTTGCTGCATGCCGGTATTAAAGAGCGCCGCAGTGCCCGCCGCTGGAATATCTTTTTTAAGCTGGTGAGCTTCAGCATTATTGTGCTGATTCTGGCCTTAATGATGGGCTGGGTGGGCAGTAAAACGGGGGATGAAATGACCGGCCCGCATACGGCCGTGGTCCGTCTGGAAGGAGCGATTTCTGCCGGGGGAGAGGCCAGTGCTTCGGTGCTGATCGAAGGCCTGACTGCCGCATTTGAAGATAAAAACACCAAGGCGGTGATTTTGCAGGCCAACAGCCCGGGTGGCAGCCCGGTGCAGGCCGGCATGATGGCCGATGAAATTGCCCGGCTGAAAAAATTGCACCCAAAAATCCCGTTTTATGTGGTGATTGAAGAGATTTGTGCTTCGGGTTGTTATTATGCTGCCGCAGGGGCTGACCGGATTTATGCAGATAAAGCCTCAATGGTCGGCTCGATCGGTGTATTGATGGATGGCTTTGGTTTTAGCGGTGTGATGGAAAAGCTGGGCGTGGAGCGTCGTTTATTAACGGCCGGTGCCAATAAAGGCTTTTTGGATCCTTACTCACCAATGAGCCAGGCGCAGCGTGATAAAGCACAGGTGATGCTGGATGAAATTCATCAGCAGTTTATCGGTGTGGTGAAAGCCGGGCGTGGTAAAAAGCTGGCCGATAACCCTGATTTATTTTCTGGTCTGGTCTGGAGTGGTGCGGCCAGTATGAAAATGGGCTTGGTGGATGAGCTGGGTTCGGTGGACAGTGTGGCGCGTGATGTGGTTAAAGTGAAAGAAATTGTGGATTTCACCCCGCGTCCAAGTTATGCCGACCGTCTGGCCCGTCAGATTGGTGTTTCTGCTGCCAATAAGCTGGTTTCTGAATTTAATCTGCAGCTTAAATAATCTTTTGCAGGGTATCCGGCTTGCTGCCGGGTACTCTGTCTGTTCTCTTTAAGGAATCCAATAGCATGGCACGTAAACCAAGGCCCGAGGAGCACGATAACCACGAGCGCTGGCTGGTGTCTTATGCGGATTTTATTACCCTGCTGTTTGCATTCTTTGTGGTGATGTATGCCATTTCTTCGGTGAATGAAGGCAAATATAAGGTGTTGTCTAATTCCATGGTGGATGCCTTTAAGCAGGCACCCAGCAGTAAAGATGTGATTAAACAAAATCAACCGGTGGCCGGTGTGCCGGATAAGCTGGTGGTTTTAAATGCCATTGCCACCCCTGCGCCGGTCAATACCAAAGTGGCTGAACAAACGCAGAAAATGCAAAATATGGCGGGCGATTTAAAAAAATCGCTGGGTTCATTGATTGATCAGGGTAAGGTGCGTGTGACTCAGTCAAAACGCGGTATTGCCGTGGAAATCAGTGATTCGGTTTTATTTGATACGGCCAAGGCCGATTTACATACCGAATCGGCCAATGCCTTAATTGCCGTCGCCGAAATGGTGCGCAATACCGATAATTTAATTCAGATTGAAGGGAACACCGATAATCTGCCTATGCGATCCGGGCAATTTCCTTCTAACTGGGAATTATCTGCCGCCAGAGCGGCCAGCGTGGTGCGTTTATTTGTGGATGTCGGCGTGGCACCGCAGCGATTGGTGGCCATTGGTTATGGTGAGTTCCGCCCGCAGGGCAGTAATGACAGCCCGGAAGGTCGCGCCAGCAACCGCCGCGTCACCCTGAATATCCTTGCCGATAATAAAGATGAAGTGGCCGTGCTGCCGCTGGCTCCGGCCCCCACCGTGGTTCCCGTTCCGCAGGCCGTCCTGCCGGGTGTGCGCAAGTAGCCGGATCAGATGGAATAATCTTCGCTGGTTTCGCTTAAGGCTTGCATGGCGGAATGGGCGCTTAAATAAATCTCTCCATCAAGCATGCTCAGCATATCGCTGCGGCGTAAATGATCCATCACCGGCCCTTTGACTTCGGCCAGGTGAATCTGAATCTGCCGCTGGCGCAGATTCTCTTGCAAAATACTGATGGCTTGCATGGCGCTGTAATCGATACTGTTTACCGCAGATAAAATCAGCAGTAAATGCCGGGTGTTGGGTGCGGCGGCCAGAATCTGCATTAATTCATTCTGAATTTTGGCGCTGTTACCAAAATACAGGCTTTCATCGATTCGTACGGCCACGACGCCTGCCGTGGTTTCGGTAGTAAACCGGTGGATATTGCGATAATGCTCGGTTCCCGGAATCCGGCCGACCACGGCAATATGTGGCTGACTGCTGCGATATAAAAACAGCAATAAAGAAACGCCGATACCGGCCACAATCCCTTGCATGGCACCCAGTGCCAGCACGGCCACCGCGGTGGTGGCAAAGGCGGCACCATCCCGCCAGTCATAGCGCCAGCTGCGAATTAAAAAATCAAAATCAATTAAGTGAACGGCAACCAGCACAATGGTGGCAGCCAGCAGCGCCTGAGGCAGCAGCGCCAGATAATCACTACAGTAAAAGGCGGCAAGAGCAATCCAGATTGCGGTCATCACGCCGGCCAGTGGCGTATTGGCCCCCGATGCGGCATTCACCGCAGTGCGGGAAAAACCACCGCTCACCGGAAAACCACCACTGACGGCGGCTGCGATATTGGCCGCGCCAAGCCCCACTAATTCCTGATTGCTGTCCACCACTCTTTTGGCTTTTAAGGCCAGGCTTTGGGCAATGGTAATGCTTTGCAAAAATCCGGCCAGACCAATGGTGATGGCGGGCAGCCAGAGCTGCGTCAGGATGTTTGAGTTGACCGCAGGCCATATCAGGGAGGGCAGACTGCCGGAAAAAGAGCCAATCAGCCGGGTCTTAATCTGAAAAAAATATACGGTGATGGTGATGATCAGCATCAGCAGCAGCGGGCTGAGTTTGGCGATGATGGCAGCGTGGCGCACAGACCTTCGTGCAAGTAGCCGGCCCAGCGGTTGTCCGGCCAGCCAGAGTGCGGCCAGACAAATCAGCCCGAATAGTTGCAGCCGGGGCAGGGCATGGTAAAGCTGAGTCAGCAGGCTGACTAAATGCTCGCCTTGTACCGGTATGCCTAATAAAGGGCCCAGCTGGCCCAGGATAATTAAAATAGCGGCCCCGCTGGTAAAGCCATTAATCACCGGGTGCGATAACAGTTGCGTGACAAACCCCAGCCGCAGCACCCCCAGGAGCGCTAAAAATAAGCCAGAGAGCAGAGCCAGACTGGCTGCCAGTGCGCTGTATTGTAAAGATCCCATGGCGGCCAGGGGGGCCAGCGCCGTGGCGGTCATTACGGCATTAATCGCCATCGGCCCCACCGATTGCACCATGCTGCTGGCAAAAAAGGCGTAGACCACCAGCGGTAAAATGCTGGCGTAAATCCCGGCTTGCGGCGGCAGACCTGCCAGCAGGGCGTAGGCCAGGCTTTGTGGGATCAGTAAAACCGCCACAATCAGACTAGCGCTTAAATCGCCGGCAAAGGTTGTTTTCTGGTACTTGGGTAACCAGTTCACAATGGGTAAAAACTTTGCCAGCGTATGTAATATCATGACTTTTTCGGCAGTAAGTTAAAAATAAACAT
>JBOFGM010000332.1:0-2082 GCA_051649105.1 Iodobacter sp.
CATTGTTTAACAGATTTAAAAGAATTTGCCTCAGTCGCACCGGGTCCCCATTGAGCCGCCATGGCACTGAAGGATCAACCAGCCCGACTAATTCCAATCTCTTTTCAATGGCTTTTGCTGCAACTAATTCCAGGGATTCTTCCACAGAGCGGCGCAAATCAAAATCAATATATTCCAGCTCTAACTTACCGGCTTCAATTTTAGAAAAATCCAGTAAATCATTAATTTGCGATAATAAGGCATCGCCACCAGTATTAATGGATTCTAAAAAATCTCTTTGCTGCGGGGTCAGCCCGGTATCAAGCAATAAAGCAGAAAACCCCAGAATGGCATTAAGGGGCGTACGTATTTCATGACTCATATTGGCCAGAAAATCACTTTTTGTCTGATTTGCCCGGTCTGCAGCGAGCTTGGCCTCTCTTAAGGTCATGGCTAATTTGCGCGTTGATTCTTCTACTATTTTTCGATCAGAAATATCATTTAATAAACCCTGCAACATATCTTCTTCAATAGGATTGAGCACCAGACTCAGCCATTTGCTCTCTTTCATTTCTATAAATGAGACAAAAATATCTTCGCTTACCCCTCTGTTTTCTCTCAGCGACAATTCAATCAGCTCACAGCATTTAGCCGAAGCTTCTCCCATATATTCTTGCAGCATTCTGACCGGGGAGCCGGCCGGTGAGGGTTCTTTCAGCCCAAGCACACGGGCAAAGGCACGATTATAAGAAGACAAACGGCCAAAGCGATCCACAACAAAAATACCTGTTTCAGCATTTTCAAAGATGGCCCTGAATTTCTTTTCTTCAATTCCCCTTTGAATTCTTAAATTACGCTCATCATCTAAAATCATGACGAGTCGATTTAACAATGCATTCACGTCATCCACCAGGCGTCCGATTTCATCGTGCTGATGCCCGGCAGGAATATTTAATTTGGCACCTAATTCAGCGGATAAATGATGTAAACGATCAGAGATATTTTTGATTGGGCGGGTAATCAGCTTAAGGACAATCAGCACCACCGCACAGGCTACAATAAAGGCCTGCATCAGCAGTAAATAAACCACCAGCAATGAGCGCTCGGCCACGCTTTGCTGAATCACATCCGGATTTAAATCCAGCATGATTTTACAAACCACTTCCTGGGGATTAAAGGGCGATGTCACCTGGCGGACAATGCTCCCGTCATCTGATAATTGCAAACCCTTTTTTACCTTACCCACCCGGGCCAGAATATGATCTTCATTTTTAATCACCACCTGGCTGATAAAGTGATTTTTAAGCAAACCTCTTCCCACTTCAGCGGCCAGATTTTTATCATTCAAAAAACACGCCACTTTTACGGTATCTTCAACGGTACTCAGTAATTCATTCATCCGTACCTGATGCTGGGCACGCTCATTTTTTGCCATAACCACATAAGTGATACCAGAAAAAACAGCCCCGGCAAATAAGGCAATACAAAGCACAATGGCTGCGCTGCGAAAAACCAGGCTGGTACTAAATACATTCCGCATACCCATCGCTTTGCGAAATCTGCAAAAAACAGATGTATATCGCTTTCATTAATGATTAAAATCAAAAACAACTTTTACTTTGTCTGTGACCTTACTCTTATCGCAATAGGCTATATAATTCACATTACTTGCCACCATTTGAATAACCACATCACTGTTCTCTATGGGCAATGGAGGGGCAACCTGCCCTGAAAATTTAAGCCTGGCCCAATAAGAATCCACCTCGGCTAATTCCTTACTTAATAAACCACGATAAAACTGCTCTCTTCCGGATGCAGGGTGCAGCACATCCAGAGGCATTGCATTTTGCCCGGATGGAAATTTTCGATAGCGCCCCATAAAGATATTAATGACTTCTGCTTTGCTTAATTGAGCAACGCCGCTGTTTGGATTCACAATCACCACCCAGTCGCTACCCCACGCTATATTTGCGAATAAAAGGCTGATTAAGAAAACGAGGATTCTCATCGGGTCGCCTTAGAAAATAAAATCTAAGGTCAAGCTGTAAATGGTTGCGTGTCCATCCCAGCCAGGCTGTTTATTAGCCCACTGAAAAGAATCCC
>JBOFGM010000333.1:0-5191 GCA_051649105.1 Iodobacter sp.
ATACTGCTGTTTTGAATAATACGGCTGGCCTGCGTCGGACGTAAGGCGGCCGCCATGCGCGGCTCCAGCCGCAGGCTGTACAGGGTTTCTTCGTGATTGCTGCGCAGCTTTTTAAACTGGGTAATCACACCATGAAAAAAGCGCGGTTCCGGCCGCTGCAAAGTATTCCTGGCCGGTAAACCGGCGATCACCGGCTGAATACTAAAACAGGCACTGCGCCCCAGAATATCGTCCATCGCCAGATGAGGCAGCGGGCAAGTCGCCTGAATCTCCACCCAATACGGCGCATTCAGCGCCTCTTCGGCCTCAAAGGCAAACACCGAAAACAGCGCGGAAGGCTGCTGCTGAATGGTCAGCATAAAGGACTGGGTTTGAATGGGTGTCGACATGACGTTTTTCCGGTTGGAGCAATATCCGGCACCGTGGTGCCGGATCATGATTTACAGAGCAGGTTTAGTTTTTTGCTTTAGGCATTTGCGAAACAAGAGAAAGATTGATATCCATCCCTTCAACCTGGAAGTGCGGAATAGCAAACAGCTTGATGCGGAAGAAGCCAGGATTATCATCAATGTCTTCCACCATGACTTTGGCGTCTCTTAACGGATGAGATGCCTGAAGCTGATCGCCCGGATCGGTCATTTCAGTGACCAGCGTTTTGATCCAGTTATTGAGCTCAATTTCCAGCAGACGACGATCTTTGGTAGTGCCGATGTTTTCGCGCTGAATCAGCTTCAGGTAATGAGCAAGGCGGCTCAGCAGGAAAATATAAGGCAGGCGTGCATTGATACGGCTGTTTGCGGTGGCCTCTTTGGTTTCATACAAAGCAGGTTTTTGTGATGAATTGGCCGAGAAGAAGCAGGCGTAATCGCGGTTCTTATAAAAAGACAGCGGAATAAAGCCGAGATTGGCAAATTCAAATTCGCGGGTTTCCGGAATCAGAACTTCGGTAGGAATCTTCATCTGATTACCGGTGCCAAGGTCATACAGATGGATAGGCATATCTTCCACCTGGCCGCCGGCTTGCGGGCCGCGCACTTGTACACACCAGCCATTTTTAATAAAGCTGCGCACCATATTGGCGGCAAAGGCAAAAGAGGCATTGGCCCATAAGTAACGGTCGTGATCCGGGCCTTTTACGGCTTCGGTATAGTTAAAGGCACGTACCGGTGTGGTATCCGGGCCATAAGGCAGGCGGGCCAGAAAGCGGGGCAGGGTCAGGCCGATATAGCGGGAATCATCGGTGTCCCGGAAGCTTTTCCACTTAATATATTCAGCACGATCAAAGTAATTGGCCACGTCCTGAATCGCCGCTACTTCTTCCATGGTGTCTTTACCAAAGAAGGCAGGGCCTACGGAGCCAATAAATGGCATGTGCGCTGCGGCAGAGATTTTTGAAATATTGCGCAGCAGGGCGATGTCTTGCGGGCCGCGGCCAAATTCATAATTAGAAATAATGGAACCAATCGGTTCACCACCCGGCGTGTCATATTCCTGGATATAGGTATGACGATATAAGCCGCTCTGGATGATTTCCGGGGTATCTTCAAAATCCTGAATCAGGGCATCTTTAGAGACATCCAGAATTTCAATTTTTACATTCTTGCGAAAATCGGTGCGGTTTACCAGAAACTGCAGACCACGCCAGGTGGATTCCATCGCCTGAAATGTGTCGTGATGCATGATGGCATCGAGCTGGGCACTGATCTGGCGATCGATTTTATCGATATGAAAGTCAAGCAGGCTCTTATCCAGACGGTCTACTTTCTGGCTGGATTCCTGCACCATCTTCAGAAACACATTAACGGCCACAGCCACACGTTCATCCACCGAGGATTCAGACAGTGTGTCGTTGTTTTGATAAGACTCAAAAGGCCGGGCAGAGCTGACAGGCTCAAAATTGATTTTGGCGCAGAGCGATTCATACACGCTGCCGGGTCTTTCCAGTGTGGTGGTGGCAGTAGCGGTGTTGCTCAGTTCTTGATCATTCATTTGCATCTTCCTTAGCTTTTTGCTGGGTTTATTGCGCATCAATCGGAGCAATCTTTTCTAGTTCGGCCCGCAGGCTGGCAGACAAGGAGTCGTCTTTCATGATCTTTTCCAGCTCCCGGCGGAATGAGGCGTTATCCAGCAGGTTGGATTTCAAATCACGCAGCAGATTGCGCATCGCCAGCAGCGCTTTCAGCTCTGGTACGCTGGCTGCAACTTGTTCCGGATGAAAATCCTTCATTTTTTTAATATCCACCGCCACCCGCATCTCTGAACCGTCGCCGGCCAGCATATTGGGTACAGCCAGAATGGCCTTAGGGTTGATCTCGCCCAGTACCGAATCAAAGTTGTTCTTGTTGATGGAGATTTTTTCCCGGTCGGCTAAGGCTCGTGTGTCCTGCCCGTTGCCGTAATCGCCCATCGCCAGCAATTTCAGTGGTAATTCCACTTTCTTTTGCGCGCCGCCGGTGTGTAAATCCAACTTAATATTGACGCGTGCCGCTGGCACTTCGTTCTGAAAACTATCAGCCATTTCTTACTCCAAGCTTAGTTGTTTACTTACTAAAATAAAGGACCGACTCCGCCAGATGGCGCAGATCACTACCTTTTTTTGCTGCTGCTACTTAATCATCCGAATAATTCAACCAAAAAAATAAATTAGGGATTATTCCTACATCAATATAAGAATCTGCCGTATTGATTTATTTCTTTTAATGGAAGCTGGTGTTTTTAATATTCTTTTTATATGGTCTGTTTTGTAAGTTTATTGCTGATTTTTATGTTTGTTTTTTGAATCTGTTTTTAAATTAGCATGTAAAAGCATGCAAATTAAAACGGTAATAATTACAGAGAATCTGACCGATTATCTGTGCATACTCTCTCAAATATTAAGTTTCCGCACAAAATTACCATTTGCACTTTTATATTTTCATGAAATTGCATACTTTATTTTGAATTGCCCGAGAGATATTTCTGTGAAAATTTTCAAACCCGCTTGGCAAGAGGGCGTGCTATTAAGTCCGCAACATTTTCAACAGGAATCGTATTGGAATAAATTCGATAATCAGCAAATAAAAGAAATGGTTCTGGCTTTCCCGTGGGGAATAAAGCAATTTATTTTGGAAGAAAAGGCTCTGCAGTCTGACCGGCTGCAGGCACAAAGTGTTTCTTTACAATTTACTGACGGAAGTGTGGTTGATAGTCAGGTTTGTGATGTGCTTCCACCCGGCAGAGACTTGGCCGATGTGCCTGTGACGCAGCAATCGGTGGTGGTTTTTCTGGCTCTGCCTCTGTTCGACAGCGAGGGGGATAACTATCAGGCAGAAGGCGCTGCCTCGCCCCGGCCGCGCCGTTTTTTCAGTGAGTTTCATGAAGTCTCTGACTTATATGGCGGCAGCCCGAATGAGTTATCGGTTGAGCGGCAAGCTTTGCGGTTTCTATTTGATTTTGAAGAGGCGGGTGATTTTGTCGCCTGCCCGGTGTTACGGCTGATCCGGCATCCGCATGGTGGCTTTGGAGTGGATCGTGAGTTTATTCCACCCTGTTTAACGCTGGCCGCAGCGCCCCGCCTGCAGGAGCAGACCGCTTTGCTGTGTGATATTTTGCTGGCAAAAAGTGACCGCTTGATGGCCCGTCGCAGTGAACGGGTGGCGGAAGTCGCGGATTTCTCGGTTGGTGATATTTCATTGTTCTGGTTGCTCAACAGCATTAACAGCCACTGGCCGGCACTGACTTTTTTGCGGCAATGGCCGGGGTGCCACCCGGAGCAGCTTTATCGTGAACTGGCGTCTCTAGCCGGGGCATTGGTGACTTTTTCCACGGAATATCGCCTGGCCGATATTCCGGCTTATTCCCATGCTGTTCCGGGCCCGGTTTTTTCTAAGCTCGATGAATTGATTCGCAATGTGCTGGACACGGTCATTCCGTCCAGGGTGGTGATTATTGAACTGGCTCAGATTTCAGCCACGCAATGGAGCGGACATTTGCGTGATCCGCGCCTGATTGATGGGGCCGAGTATTACCTGTCGGTGCAGGCCTCTGTGCCGGCACATCTGCTGCAAGAGCAGTTCCCATTTCTGTGCAAGGCGGGTTCTCCGGATGATGTGGCGCAAATTATTAATTCTGCACTCAACGGTGTGCCTCTGAAGCCGATGACGCGCGTCCCAAGCGCTATACCGCTTCGGCTGGAAAATCAGTACTTTGCTCTGGACAGTCAGAGCGAGGCATTCCGCCGCATGATGCAGGCGCAAAGTTGCAGCTTCTACGCGCCTGCCAGTCTGGCTGGTCTGTCTCTGGAGCTGTTTGCGGTGCTGCCGGTATGAGCGCGCTGAACAGGGTGATTCCGGGTGAGATGCAGTTTCAGTCTTTTTTCAGAGATACCTTGCTGCTGGCTGCCAGTTTGCGCTCCGGCGCGCAGCCAGAGCGGGTGGAAGATTTTAAAGCGCGTTGCAATGCCTTGATTCATGCGTTGAAAGAAGACTTAGCCAGCTGCACTTCTTTTAGTGAGCAGGAAGTGCTTGAGGTGATTTATGCGCAGTGCACTTTTTTGGATGAGACGGCTTTACAGCGGCTGCGGGAAGAGGACAAGGCGCTCTGGCAGCAAAACCCGCTGCAAGTGATTCATTTTGGCAGTTATGACGGAGGTGAAGTGGTCTGCAGCCGGGTACAGGCTTTGCTGCAAGAAAAGACCCCTGCGCCGCATATGCTGGTTTGTTATCACGTTATTTTCAGTCTGGGGTTTCAGGGGCGCTATTTGCTCCGGCCGGTGCAGGAGCGTGAATTGCTGATGCGGGAACTGGCTCAGGCCATCCCTCCTTGCAATAACGATTTGCCATTGATATTTGACTCTGCCCGCCCTTCACTCTGGTCCCGCTGGCTGCGCTTCAGCCCGGCAGGCTTTATGACCGGGGCCTTGCTGCTGACCATTGCTGTTTATGGGGTACTGGACTGGTCTCTTCAGGCGGCAACAAGGCTTTGGACTAATTAGGGACTGATTAATGCTGCTTTATCCATTTCGCCTGATTGTTGCGATCAGTACTGCTTTATGTGTGATTTTACTTCTGGGGTTTTTGCCCCTGACTCCGGGGTGGGCTGGCGGTTTGTCATGCCTGGTTTTACTGACTGGTATTTGGGTTTGGCTGTTTGCCCACCGCCAGCGGCAGCGCCAGTTACGGCTGACATTATCTGTGCTGGGCGAGGTGCAAAA
>JBOFGM010000334.1:0-6523 GCA_051649105.1 Iodobacter sp.
TGGCAGAAACTCTGGTTATAAGTCGGTGTGCTGACTGGCTCCGGGGCAGGGCACCAGTCAGCCGCTGGATAATGAGTGCCACCGGAAAGAACTCATCACAGCTAAAGTCAGCATTTACATATAAAAAAATGAACTTTAGCGCTGAATTCTTTCCAAGTAAGCACTGCCCGCTAAGGATTTGTTATGTTGTTCCGTTTTGCCATTTTAATTCCGGCCCTGTTATTGGTTGCTTGCCAGGAAAGTGCGGCTCCCCCGGCCAAAGCCAGCCCGCAAGCCAGTACCCCGGATTTATTCTTTAAAAAGAATCAGGCCGAATGGGATAATTTGCAGCAATTTCTGGGGCAAAATCCGCAAGATATTAAATTATGGGAGCGCGCTCCGCTGAAACATGCCCTGCGCTTACTGCTGGGGCCTCAGTTGGATCTGTTTAAGCTCTATATCGAGAAATCCAGCCCGGTATTACAAGACCGCGTGCTGTATATCCGCGGCAGCTCTAAAGAAGAAGGCAAGGGCGAGGCCTATATTCTGATTGATATTGAAAACCGGCAAATTGAAGTAGGGCTGATGAGCCAGGGCAAACTGGAAGTCTTATCCACCCCCGGTGAGAAGATTTATTTTCCGCCAGATCTGAAGCCCTTGTTAAATCATATGAATATTCAGATGTAATCGGATGATGCGCCTGCCGGGTTAAGGCGGCTGGCTGTCTCTTCCCTTGCAAAAGCCTGGCCCCGGGCTGTCTTTTCACCTTATGTTCAACACTTCTTTATCTTCTGGCAATGGCCGGTATTTACCTGATTCAGCTTTGTGATGGTTTTAAGCTGTCTATAGTAAATAAACCTGAATTCATGCCGTGGATAATCTGATGTTGCAATTAAATATTAAGCCTCTGTTGGGTGGTTTTGTATTTTTAACGGTGCTGATGCTGGTGGTGCTGGTTGGGGTTATGCAATCCCGTCTGAGCGTGCTCGATATTAATGCCCGCTATCGGATCGAAGAAGTCGAACCCTTACAGGCCAGCCTTGCAGAAGCCCGGTTTCAGATGGTGCAAATTCAGCAGTTTTTAACCGATTCATCTGCAACGGGTGAAAATGACGGGGTTGAAGACGGGCGTAAAGCACGGGATGCCGCCGTTGCCGCGCTGGTGGAGGTGGCAAAACGGAGCCCGAAATTCGCTGTTGAAGCACAGGATTTAAGTAAAGCCGCTCAGGTTTTATTTGATACCGGCCTGGAAATGGTGAAAGGCTACGGCGTGGGGAAGGAAGAGGGTAACCGCATTATGAAAGCGGCGGGTGGCTTTGATCAGCAAACAGAACATGCCGCCGCGGCGCTGGATAAGCTAAGCCAGCAAATTCTGGCGGAATCCACATTAAGTAGCAATACCATCCACGAATCCATGAATACCACCCGGCTGCTGCTATGGGGGCTGGCATCCCTGATGCTGCTGATTACCCTGCTGCTGGCCCTTTTACTCTATAAAAGCGTATTTAGTCAGCTGGGTATTGAGCCGGCACAGTCAAAAAAATTTGCAGCCACCCTGGCCGCAGGGGATATGACCCGGGTCTTTCGCCTGGAGGGCTGCTCTGAAGGCAGCCTGATCAGCCAGCTGGCGCAGATGCAGACTAAATGGGTGGAAATCCTTCGGTTTATTAATAAAGACGGTCATCAGTTAACCGATATCTCTGCCCTGGTCGGCCAGCAGACCCATTCGCTGGCCCATAACAGTGAGCAACAAAATGATTCCTGCCGCGAAATCACCGCCAGCATCGAGGGGCTCTCGGTCAGTCTGGATGCGATGGCCGAGGCCGCCAGCCGGGTGGAAAGCGGCAATCTGTCTGCTCAGGCCGGGGAGCAGCAAATCGGGCAATTGGTTGAGGTGATCCGGGGTGCGGCTGCAGCCGTGCGGCAATCGGCATCGGAAATTACCACCCTGGATGGAAAAGCGGCAGAAATTGCCAATACCATTACCGTGATCCATGAAATTGCCGATCAGACCAATATGCTGGCGCTGAATGCCGCCATTGAGGCGGCCAGGGCCGGTGAATATGGCCGCGGCTTTGCGGTGGTCGCTGATGAGGTCAGAAAACTGGCAGAGCGCACCAGTGCATCCACGCTGTCTATTTCTGCCGTAATACAACAAATGGGGCAGTCCACCCATAGTGTGCTGGAAGTGATCAATGCGGGGGTGGCGCGGGTAGAGGCCTGCGTGGATATCGCCAATGCGGCGTTAACCACCATGCAATCAATCCGGGACGATGCCAGTGATGCCCGGGTTGAGCTGAAAAATATTGCAGATGCCTTGGCCGAGGTGCGAATCCAGGGCCATGACATTGCCAGCCGGGTAGAGCATGTTTCTGATATGACGCAGGCCAATTTTACGGCCACAGTGCAGCTGGAAGAAATGACCGGCAGGCTGGACCATGTTTCAGAAACGCTTAATCAGCGAATTGAGTATTTCCATTTGCCCGGATAAAGCTTGAATACGCCGCTGAAAAGTTTGCTTTGCGGCAGTAAAGCGGTTTTACCTGGGTTTTACAGAATAAAGATTTCAATCTGCAGCCCTTATAAAACCACAATAAACCGCTGATTGCTGTTTATTGTCTGTGTTTACTCAGCCCAAAAAATAGCCCGTATTCAGATACGGGCTTATTTTCAAGCTAAAAATTAGTAGTGGTAACGGCACTGAACAATGATGAGTGCTTCATCACGCACACAGTAAACTAAGCGATGCTCTTCAGTTATTCGCCTGGACCAAAAGCCACTGTACTGGTGTTTCAGTGGCTCAGGCTTCCCTAAGCCTGCAAATGGTTCACGCTGAGCATCTTTAATCAGTAAATTAATCCGCTTCAGAATTGTTTTGTCATTTACTTGCCAGAATAAATAATCTTCCCAAGCGGCTTCATCAAATCTAATCTGCATCAATCAAATCTTTCGGCAGATCATTTCCTGCCCGGACACGGTTAATCGCATCATTTAATCGCTGAGCATTGGCAGGGCTACGGGTCAGGTAAGCTGTTTCCTCCAGTGCTTCATAATCATCCAGCGCCATAATGACCACGGGCTTTCCTCTTTGAGTGGTGACGACGACCGGGCTTCGGTCGTCATTCACCTTGCGCATAACATCAGCTAAATTTTGTCGCGTGTAGCTGTAGGTCAGAGCTTGCATGTTCATATCCTCTTTAAAACTTTGTACAAAGGATAGCACAAACTTATCTGGTGAAACGAACCGTTCAGAAGGTATTCATTTTTTGCCACTCTGTCTGAGCCTCTTCTCGCCGCTTGTCGATGTACTTCGCAAGATCTTCGATATAGATCACGCGGGGAGCTTTTTGTGAGTCACGAGTCGCAAAGGTTGGAATTGGCAAAGTGTTGAGTACCGCCCGTTTTTTGAGTTCTGCTTCATTGATCCCAAAGAAGCTTGAGCACTTGTTTACATCGATGCAGGCAGACTTAAATTCAGCCATGAGCGCAGCCCATGGGCATCATCCCCAACAATCGGCCTGGGCGATGTAGAAAAGGCGGCGGCCTGTAACGAGCAAGCCAATACAGTATGAAAGAGCGGAATGATTTTTCAGGTGAGAGGTGATCCGGTTTAAACCCTATATTGTCGGCAAATAATGACGTAATAATCAGGCCCAGGCGGGCCTATGGTTGTGAGCAGGGCTACGGCTGACTGTGGGCGAGTTCATGCAAGACATACGCAGGAGCTAGTCCACGCAACTGCGCGATTCTGCGACTGTGGATTTTTGAGGCAAACGCCGAGCGCGCGCCGAGAAACCCCCGCCTCTCCTGCGCACTTAACCCATTTATGCACCTGCATGATTCCCCGTGAAGCCGCGCCAGATATGGGGCGGAATGGTAAAAAACATCCCTATAAAAGCTTGCATAATTTGCGTATTGCTCACCAATTGTTGCAAGGTACGAAATACCTCCTGTTAGGCGGCGGAATTCTACTTTTACCTAGTGCTATTTTGAGGGAGTATTGCCCTATCCTGACACAGGGGGAACTGATTCTGGTTGTAGAAAGCGAAACCTTGGGCCGCCGGATCAACCGCAAATTGAGACTCGAATCGTTGCTGGAGTTCGCCAAGCGTGATTGACGGGTTGTTTTTTTCTGCATCAAGAATCTGGAGCATCCCGTTTACTTGGCGAACTTCGCAAATTAGTTGATTGACCGACCATTGATCCATAGCGATGTTTTCTTGAGGGCTAACGATTTGCTAAGCAGCAATAAAATAGTTGGCTAAAATTAGCGAGGTACGAGCAAAAGCCAACTGTTTTTTGTCCGTTTAAGCAACTTGTTAGCTTTAAACTAGCACCCGAACCGGACGATAGTCCATCACTGAATAGTCTACGTTCAACTCATTTGTAAAAGGTTCTTCATAAATTTTCGCGTCATCACCAATGAATTCAAAGCCATTAGACTTAAGCTCAGAGAAAACTTTAACTACTGCGGATGTAAATATTGGAATTAAATTTATATATATCTGATTTAGCGGATACCTGTTAGATTTTGCATACTCAATGACTTTATCAAATTTAAGTTGATCCATTATTTTTTGAAGTAGATCTGATCTCTGTTTTGGCTTCATTCTATTTTCTAGAAAAGGTGAATTTAGAGAATCATCTAATCTTAATAAGATATCTTCAAGCTTATAGTAATATTTCATTAAAGGTGGTCTATTACAAACCCTATTAGATGCTAATAGAAATTCAGCACCGTTATTTTTCTCGAGCCCACCATAAATCAACATTTCTTTATTCCAACTAATAAATAAATCATGATCATCTATGATGAATCGCGTTTCTAATTAAAATTAACAATGCAGTATCAGCATTGCTAAAATATTCAAAATCATATTTTGTAACATCGTATAAGCTATGAAAAGCTTCTAATTTGCTTTCAAATGCCCTATCTAGGTTGTTGATGGCTTCTTCTTTGTCAATTAATTTCAACCATTCAAAGTTGAATTTAGCTTCACCATACATTCTCATCGTATTGGATAGCTTATCGACCGCTATTTGTTTTATTTTCATAGATACTCAAATTAATGCGTTTAAAGCTAACAAGATATAGGCACCCTAAAATGGTAGAAAAACCACCACCTCGGGTGTATAAAAACGCTGCGCCCCCCTGAAAGACTTGGCGGGCGTGGCCTGAAATTTTTTATGCAGATATACTACACCCGATTGAACGGTGATTCCCACCTTTTCCTTGCTGTTGAGTCAGGCTCGCGATTTATTTTTTAGAGTGTAGTGTAAGTGTTGGCCTGAAATTGACATAAAAATAAATGCCTTAACTACTTCGTTTCATTATTTATTCTGCGGGGTTTTTGCGGGGCAGGGTGATCATCTATTGCGGTTTGTGGTGATGCTCTTCAATGTGACTTAATTCTAAGTATTTGATTCTCTTGCTTGGATTTAAGCACCTCACTTATGGGGTGCAAGGCGGCGCGGTAGTCGATTCTCGCCTAATAATTTCTATGAATATCTTCAGCTTTAAGCTGAGTATACCGGCGCAGCATATTCCAGTTTTTGTGCCCGGTAATTAGCGCCACTTCTTGGATTTGATAGCCACGCTCAAAAAGCCGGCTAGCGGCTTCGTGCCTTAAGTCGTGAAAGGTCAAATCGATAATATTCAGGGCGTCACAGGCTTTGGCAAAAGCATTGCTTACCGCGTTAGAGATAAAAGGGAAAACGCTGTCCTCGCCGGCCACTCTCGGCTGAGCTTGAACAATCAGCCAGGCATCTTCGAGTAAAGGCACTCTCTGGTGATTTCCCATTTTTCTTTGCGGATCTTTTCTATCTCTAATTAGCACCGTTCGTTTTTCTGCGTCAATGTCATCCCAGGTGATACGCACTATTTCACCAAGGCGGAATGCGCTGGCAACAGCAAAAACATCGGCACTACTCAGGCGATCCAGTAATATTTCGCCTAAATCGCTGGAGGCCAGTGTAATTAAATTACACCGCTTGGTGCTACCGAATGGTTTAGGCGGTTTATCAAACTCCAGGAGATACCGATTAAGCAAATCCGCCACGGTAAGGTGCTGGTGGTTGATCCGGTCGGCAATGGTTTCAGCGCCTTGGCTAACGATGGAGGCTTGTGGTGGCCCATTCAGTGGCCTGGCGCTTGTTATCAAACGATTTTGTACGGTTGATTAGCAGTTCCCCGTGACGTTTTACGCGGACAGTTGCACGCCACTTGCCATTTATAGATATAATGCTTGCCATTGAGGTGCTACGAAAAGTG
This sequence comes from Iodobacter sp., assembly GCA_051649105.1. Lineage (GTDB taxonomy): Bacteria > Pseudomonadota > Gammaproteobacteria > Burkholderiales > Chitinibacteraceae > Iodobacter. The sequence goes on from JBOFGM010000334.1 coordinate 6,251, forward strand.
GCTTAAGCATCGCAGCGTAGCACTTTAGTAGCACTAATACAGATAAACCCCCCGTAAACATAGCTAAATAGCAAAAAATAGCACTTTATTAACAGGTCATTTTTTGTTTGTTTTGTCTTTTAAATCAGGCAATTAGCCGTGTTTGCCACCGATCACAGTCCCCGTAGTTTAACGGATAAAACTGTCCCCTCCTAAGGGACGGATACAGGTTCGATTCCTGTCGGGGATACCAGTAAGCTGTTCACAGCCGTTCATAGAAGTCCTCCAAACCCT
>JBOFGM010000335.1:0-2619 GCA_051649105.1 Iodobacter sp.
AGGCCCCAGCTCTAATGTCAGAATATGGGCATCTTTTTTGATTTTTTGCTCAGAAGGATTAAGCACATAGTAATCAGACACGGCGGCCACGCCGATAAAGATATCGGCCTCATCCACTTCGGCATTCACGGCCTGCAGCATTTCATCGGCGCTGACCACATTAATCCGCCGGCAGCCAATCGGTGTGGCAAGGCAGGTTTCGCCGGACACCAGCACCACCTCGGCACCCGCTTCCCAGGCCGCACGGGCAATGGCATAACCCATTTTCCCGGAGCTGCTGTTGGTAATGCCGCGCACCGCATCAATCCGCTCAAAGGTCGGCCCGGCGGTAATCAAGACCCGCTTTCCCGCCAGCAGCTTCAGCTGAAAAAACGCCTCAATATGCTGAAACAGCGCTTCGGGCTCCAGCATCCGCCCTAATCCCACCTCGCCACACGCCTGCTCACCCTCGCCCGGGCCCAGAATATGGACGCCATCGGCAGCCAGCTGCTCAGCATTACGCTGATTAGGCGGGTTTTCCCACATTTGCCGGTTCATGGCCGGAGCCAGCAGCAAAGGACAATCCCGCGCGGCAACCAGGGTGGACAGCAGATCGTCGGCAAAGCCATGCGCCACCTTGGCCATAAAGTCGGCTGTGGCCGGTGCCACCACAATCGCATGGGCACCACGGGTTAAATCAATATGCGCCATATTGTTTTCAACACGGCTGTCCCACAGATCCACAAACACCGGACGGCCCGACACCGCTTGAAATGTAACCGGGCCGACAAACTTAGTCGCAGCCTCAGTCATCACCACCTGAACTTCGTACGACGCCTTGGTTAATAAGCGGACCAGTTCAATCGATTTATAAGCAGCGACGCCGCCGGTAACCCCTAATACGATGCGTTTTTGGCTCATCCCAAACAACCTCTTAAATAAAACACAGGCTCTAGTTTAACTGAGGATAGACCATGGTAAGAACCTGTAGATTTATTCGTCAATTTTATCGCTTTATTTCAACGCTTTAGCGTAAGCAAAATCTTTCCAACAACATCCCTTTCCACACGCTCCTGCCTGTTGCACCCTGTTTTTACCATTTTCAACCCACCCAATCACCGCGTTTGCATTCATCTGGCGCACATATTTCAATGGCAAAATAGCTTGCAGGCTGATGGATGGGCTGACTCCTCTGAACCACGGCCTTTGGTCTGAAAGCCATGGGGTGATCCCAGGCCTAAAACCAAGCTGCCGGCACTTATTTATGTGCATGGTCTTTTATAGCCGAAAGTGGCGTATTTATTGAATCACCGAGGGAAAAGCAGCGCAAAACAGCGTTCTTTCGCGGCACTGCAGCACCGTGATATACTAGAAGCCCTGATTGACTTTTTTCCAATCACTATTTGCCACGAAGTGTGACCATGTCCAAACCCAACGCCAGCCTGAGCGCAACCAAAAAAATCTATCTCACCCTGCGTCAGCTCATCTTAGATATGAATATGTTGCCGGGGGAGCGGATTAATGAGCGCGAAATCGCTGAAACCCATGGCGTGAGCCGCACACCCGCGCACGAAGCCGTGCAGTTACTGACAGAAGAAGGCCTGATCGAGGTCATTCCGCGGGTTGGCACCTTTGTGGCCCGCATTCCCCTGGATCAGCAGGAAGAAGCCACGCTGGTGCGCCGCGCACTGGAAAGCATGGTAATTGAGCATGTGGCCGGCAAAATCAGCCCGGCCGATGTGGCGCGGCTGCGGGAAATTCTGGTGGCGCAATATGCCAGCATTGTGAATGACGACCTGCTGGAATTTCACCGTCAGGATGAGGCCTTTCATGAAGCGCTCTCTGATATTGCAGGCTTTCAGAGCGTGTGGAAAATGATTACGCAGATCAAAATTCAGGTGGACCGTTACCGCCGTCTGACCCTGCCGATTCCCGGCCGGATGGAGGCTAATTTAACCGAACACCGCGCCGTGGTCGACGCGCTGAGCGAAGGCAATGCCACGGCGGCACTGGCCGCGCTGCAAACCCACCTTGATAATGTGATGCCCGGCGAATCGGTGGCTGATAAATTCCCCGGCAACTATTTTATCCGCAGCAGCAAATCCGGCAGCAGTCTTTAAGCCCCCTGCGGCCGGATTCACCCTAGCGCTGCATGACCGCACTGCCATTGGCGGCCATCCGGCGAACGGCGGCCGGTAAAAGCAAGGCATGATCCCCCGGCAAAGTATGTTTGAGCACCGCAGCGGCCGTGGCGTAATCCGCCGCCGCTTGCGCTGTTTCGCCTTGCAGCACGGCATACAGCACCCCGGCCGCAAAGGCATCTCCGCCACCCACGCGCTCCAGAATATCCATATCATATTCACGCGATACACCGCTGCTGCCATCGGCCATCAAGACGCAGCCCTGATAACGGTTAGTGCTGGTACTCAGCACAATCCGGCGGGTGGCCGCAAAATGACGCGGGCCGATTTTCTGCGCCAATAAACGCCAGCCATCCAGTAAACCTGCCGCCGTATTATCCTGTAAAGCAATGCCAAATAAGCCGGCCAGATCGGCCGCTGCGGCAAGAAGCAGGTCCGCACGGCAAGCCATTTTTGCCAGCACAGGCTTAGCCGTCGCGTAATCCCATAATTTGCTGCG
>JBOFGM010000336.1:0-4312 GCA_051649105.1 Iodobacter sp.
GTTATTTATAGTGCCCCTCCTGCCGCCAACGGACAGCAAGATAAGCGTTGCCAGCGGTTTATCGCTCAGATGGAGCGCTATACCGGATTTGATAAGACAGCCATTCTAACACCCCGCCACCTTGCCTACATCAGCACCAGTGGCGTTTATGGCGACTGTGGAGGGGATTGGATCGATGAAACCCGCAAGGCAAAAGCCAGCTCCGCCCGTGCAATACGCCGGGTTGCTGCTGAAACCTGCCTGCGCGGCTGGGCACGGCGGCAAAAGATTAAATTATCCATTTTGCGTGCTCCCGGCATTTATGCAGCAGAACGCCTGCCTGCCGAGCGAATTTTAAACCGTACTCCGGCCTTAATTTCGCAGGAAGACAGCTGGTCCAACCATATTCATGCCGATGATTTAGCCAACGCCACCACACGGGCCCTTTTTCGCGGCAAACCATTACGCACACTGAATGCCGCAGACAGCCAGCCCCATAAAATGGGGGATTATTTTGACCAGGTGGCGGATTTTATGGGCCAGCCTCATTTGCCGCGCATTAAGCGCCAGGATGCACCCGCCGTGCTTTCTGTCGCTTTGATGTCTTTTCTGAATGAATCCAGAAGGCTGGATAACAGCCGCATCAAAAAAGAATTACGCCTGCAATTAAAATGGCCCGACACCACGGCCTTTTTTGCTGCCAACAAAGATTAAAGGCAAAAAAAAGGGGGCGAAATCATTCGCCCCCGGTTTTAACCCTGGTCACACTCAGCCCGTCAGCGCTTTTCTTTCTGCTTCCATTTGCGCCATCAGTCTTTGAATATTGGCTTCAATTTGTCTTGGCAGATTCACAAACTGCCCACCCAGCATCCAGGTATAAATTCCCGGCCGCTGCTCTAATTGCCGCAAAGAGCGCACCTGAATATTTAATTTCATAATACCGGCCGGGCCAAAATCAAACGGCACTTCGTTATAAACCTGACCAATTTCAATCAACGGTTTAAATTCCGCCGGCACCCATGCTCCCATTCCACCCAGAGAAATATCATGAACATTCAGCCATTCACGTGTTTCACCGGCAAATGGCAGCTGGCAGCGATAAGGGCGGGCAACAGGCGTGGATAAACGATAAAACTCGCGGCGCTGCAGTTTAATTAAATCGGGAGGAAATGCGGCAGTCAGCGCAGGGGATCCCTCAAACTGACAGTTACGGACAATACCAACAGCAAATTGAATCTTTACGCCATCCGGAATAGCCAGCACTAAAGATCTGGCCGAATTAAGCAGTATTTTATTAGTTTCAGCATTACCGCCGACATCAAAAATAAAGGTTTTTGCTTTTAAATCAACATCCAATACGCGGGATAAAATGAGTTCACGACCCTCATTTAAATAAATGGTAATAAAATCGCCACGCTGAGCCAGCGTGCGAAGCACCGCGCCAATCTGCATCGGAGCTGCCATACGATAAGCCTCAATATCCTCGCTTTCCGGAATTGGACTTACTTGCTCGCTTTCACCCACGGATTTGTCGCCTTGTTGTTAATTACTCATTCAGCAGCAGTGTTAAATCATGTGCAAAAACGCTGGCTCCGGCGCCATAGCTCACCATCACCCTGGGTTTACCTGTTTTATCAATCAGATAACTGCCTGCACTGTGATCAACCGTGTAATCACCACTGCTACCCACCTGCTTTTGATAAATGATCTTATATCGGCCGGCAACTTCAGCCAATTCTTTAGCTGTGCCGCTTAAACCCAAAAACCGCGAATCAAAAACAGGAACATATTGGCTTAATACAGTTTGAGTATCCCGCTCCGGATCAACAGAAACAAATAAAACTTGTACCTGATCCGCACGATTACCCAATTGTTGCATGGCATTTTTTAATTCTATCATTGTGGTTGGGCAAACATCAGGACAATGGGTGTATCCAAAGAAAATAACAACAGCTTTTCCTTTAAAATCGGCCAGGGTACGTTTCTTGCCCAAATGGTCACTTAAAGAAAACTCCCCGCCAAGGCCCGCCTCGCTGATATCAGTGCCCTGATACTGTGGTTTTGAGCAAGCGGACAACAAAACCAGACATAACATACAGCAAAAGGCTCTCAACATAACTGGGTATCCCTGACGGTCATTATTTTATAGTTTGCTTATCACTTGCTCTGCAAGCAAGAATTTCAATTGCACCGGCGGTTAAAGTCTGGCTTTGAGCATCCGTCTGAAAAGCAATTTCGGCCAGCAAAGGGGCCGGCAGATGCGCTTTTAAATAATCAAGGTTCTCTGCATAGCGCTGCATCTGCGGATCAATCTGATTGGCAATCCAGCCTGCCAGCTCTAAACCGCTGTCTGTAATGGCCCGGGCACTCAGCATGGCATGATTTAAACACCCCAGCCGCATTCCCACCACCAAAATCACCGGTGCTTGCAAACGCTGAGCCAGATCCGCCATGGTCAATTGGTGGGTTAAAGGCGCATACCAGCCCCCAGCCCCTTCCAACAGCACCACGTCAGCCAGGGTTTGTAATTCTTTTGCTGCGCTGACGATCCGCTCCGGGTCGGTGGTGACTCCAGCTTCTTCTGCGGCCAGATGGGGTGAAATGGCCGGCTCAAACAGATAGGGGCAGGCCAGATGCGCTGGCACCCGGATGCCGGATGCCGCTGCATGGGCAGCCACGTCGCTGTTCCAGAGCAAGCCATCCCGCCATTCACAACCCGAGGCCACCGGTTTCATGCCGGCGGCTTTAATGCCGGCCGCAGCCAAAGCCCGCAATAACTGTGCCGTGGCGACCGTTTTACCGGCATCCGTATCCGTGCCGGTCACAAAATACAGCGGGCTGAGCATCATGTCCGCGGCCTGAATTCAATAATCTGGCTGCCATCGGCGTTTTTTCTGGCGGGTTTCGTCAGCGGCTTCCAGGCATGGCCATAGACCACTTCATAAGTGCAGGGCAACACGCCATCGCGGCGAAAGGCTTCGTAGCCTGCCACCACCTTCTGCCAGGCGGTTTTGCCCAGCATGCCGCGGGAACGGCCGGAGGCCACATTATGAGCTCCAATATCTTTCAGATCCTGCATGATTTCTTTGGCACTGCCATAAGTCATCGTCAGGTATTCCATATCCATCACCGGCGTGCTCAGGCCATTTTTGACCAGCGCATCGCCCAGATCATGCATATCAATAAAGCGATTCACATGCTGGCTGCTGTCCACCGTGGCAAATGCCGAGCGCAGCTCTTTCAGGGTATCGGGCCCCAGGGTGGCAAACATCAGTAAGCCGCCCGGCTTTAATACCCGGGTAAATTCGGCAAAGGCCGCATCCGGCTCATTACACCATTGCAATGTCAGGCTGGACCAGATCAGATCCACCGATTCATCCGCCAGCGGCAGCGCCTCGATATCGGCACATAAATAGGCCGGAGTCTGGCCGCGCCATGATGCCCATAATTGCTTTAAGCCGCCGCCCTGCTTGGCACGCGCCACTTGCAGCATCCCCGGCGCCAGATCCAGCTCAATCAGCTGCGCTTCTTTATATAAGTTTTGCAGCTGTGGTGCGCAATAGCCGGTGCCGCAGCCTGCATCCAGTACCGCGGCCGGATTAATTTTGATGTAATCCAGCCGCTCAAACATCCGGTCCGCGACTTCCCGCTGTAAAACCGCTGCAGCATCATAGCTGGCAGCGGCTTTATCAAAAGCGGCACGCATCGCCGCTTTTTCTGTATGAAACGGCTGGGTCATGCCGGGGCCTTGGCTAATTTCATTTTAATAAATTCAATCACCACCGGCAGTGCCGGAATTAACACCAGGGCAATGGCAATAGAGCCGATATTTTTAGCAATAAATGGAATACCGCCAAGGAAATAACCGGCATAAAGTAATGAAACCACCCAGACCGCTGCACCGATAAAATTAAACATTAAAAAGCGGTGATAGCTCATTTCTGCCATCCCGGCCACAAAAGGCGCAAAGGTGCGCACAATCGGCACAAAGCGGGCCAGAATAATGGTTTTACCGCCATGCTTTTCATAAAAGGCATGGGTTTTTTGCAAATAATCCTGGCGGAATATTTTAGAATCTTTATTGGCAAACAGCTTATGACCAAAATAGCGGCCAATGGTGTAATTCACCGCATCGCCTAATACGGCAGCGGTAAACAGCAGCGCCATTAAGACATACAGATTCATATGGCCGCCGCCAGCAAGCATACCGGCGACAAATAATAAAGAATCACCCGGTAAAAACGGCATCACCACCACACCCGTTTCTACAAAAATAACCGCAAACAGCAGACCATAAACCCAGGTGCCATACTGGGCGATCAGCTGTGCCAGG
>JBOFGM010000337.1:0-6657 GCA_051649105.1 Iodobacter sp.
ATCCGCCTCCGGCTTGGCGGCCTGCTCATTCACCGGCCGGTTGCTTAAAGAGCCCGGAATACCAATGGCTTTCTGATCGCTGGTTTGCTCATCCCGGGTGGCTTCATTGGTAATCTTAGGGGCGGCACCATATTGCTCGCGGGTTTCTTCCACCATATCGTTATCGACATCGGCGGTGACGCTGACCTTGAAATTATCTGCACCCAACACCGGATCCAGCAGGTCCCGGATGCTGCGCAGCGTGTCTTCGCGATAGCGGTTAGCGCTGTCATTTTCATTGCTGCCAAAACCGCCCGCAGCCGTGTCCAGACGGGCAGAAAGCAGGCTGCCGGCCTCATCAACCAGGGTTACTTTTTGCGGGCTTAAACTGGAAACACTGCCCGCCACCAGATTCACAATGGCGGCGATTTGCTCCTGATTTAACTTCTGGCCGCGCTTTAAGGCCACCATTACCGAAGCAGAGCTTTTATCAATACCGGAATCGACAAAGGAAGAAGAACGGGCAATCGATAAATGAACCCGCGCACTGGCAATAGGCTCCAGAGCCATAATGCTCTGCACCAGTTCGCCCTCTAAGCCGCGGCGAAAACGCACATCCTGCACAAACTGGCTCACGCCCAGGGGATCATTTTTATCCAGCAGCTCAAGACCGGCCGGCAATTTAGCCACCACGCCTTTCGCGGCCAGCAGCATACGGACACGGCCTAATTCGCTGCTTTCCACCAAGACCTGACCACTTTGCGGATGCAAACGATAGGGAATACGCTCAGCATCCAGCACCGCCATCATATCGGCGACGGCAATCTTTTCGGTATTGCCAAATATAGGTTTGTAATTAGAATCGTCATGCCACAAATACACCATCAGCAATACGCTAATTGCAATGGCCAATACAATAATCGGCAAGACCAGCTTAATAAATGATGCAGGATTGGTGCTATTACTTTTTAAGCGTAAACGTTCAAATTCTGATTTAACTTGTGCGAGCATATTTCCCTGCGGCCTTTATAAAGGCATTTTCATCAGATCGTCGACTGCGCCCATGACCTTATTACGAACCTGAGTCATCATGGAAAACGACAAACTTGCTTCCTGGCTCATCAGCATTGCGCCCACCAAATCATTGCTGGCACCGCTGTCCACCTCGGCCATTTTGTCGGCCGCCAGACGGTCTTTTGCATCCACGCTGCGGACCGCATCCGTCATGATCGACATAAAACTACCGTTGAACTGACCATTTTCTGCTGGTGAATGCAGACCACTGCCAGACATCGCAGCCATTTCGCCCAACATTTTTGTCTGCTCAATCCGCATCGCAGAACCAATTGCATTCACCATAAAGCACCCAGCGTTAACTAAATAAAGACAAAGAGTTTTTTTGACAAACCACTTACAGGGCGCGGATTCTAACAGCTGTATACAGGAAGGGTCTGGTGTGAATTTTTACCATAAAAACTAAGCACATGAACATATCATGACATTCTAATATTGGCGTACAATACGCGTGAAATGCGCGAATAATCCCTCCTCATTGTCTTCCCTTGATCCGAATAAAGCAGCGCTTCCATGGCAATAAACAAGCGTGCGTGGCACGATAAAACCCCTTCCGTTCAGACGCTGGATCACAGCACCCTGGGCCGGCCTTTGCACCTGCTGGCGGGTCTGGATGAACGGATTAAAAATGAAATCAATGCCTTTTTGAAAAGTGAATTCAATCACCCTTATCGCGCCATGCTGGGCGTAAGTAAAGTGAGTCAGATAGCCAGCAAGGCCAATCCTGTGCACTGGTTTGATTTGGGATCCGGCCATCTGGCCGTGGAAATGTCGCGCTCATTTCTATTGCGCACGCTGGATTACCGCTATGGCGCCAAGGCGGCTCCCGCCCCTATCCGGGATGAAGATCTGCTCAGCGAGCAAACCAGTACCGAACTGCGTTTAAAAAGCAATCTGGCCAATAAGCTGGCGTCTCTGTTGCTGAATTTTTTAAATCAGCAACCACAAGTCATTACAGACACCACGGCCCGCGCCGAAGCGGTGTGGCAAATCGAAGTGGAGATCACCGATCAGACGGATCAGCAAACCGCCAGCCTCTGCCTGATCCTGGATCATGGCCTGTTTGATCAGTTGCTCCGGCTGGTGGCCAAACCACGCGCTGCCAGCAAAAATCAGACCGCGTTTTTTGATCAGTTAAAAATAAAATGCCAGGTGCATCTGGCAGAAAAGGCACTGACTCTGGACGATGTGCTGAAGCTGAAAATCGGCGAAATCATGCCGGTCAGCCTGCAGGCCCGGGCCAATGTTTATATTGGCAAAAGCAAGTTATTTACCGCCAGCGTCGCCGAAAATAACGGTGCGTTATGCCTCACATCCTTTGAAGATGCAGATTAAGCCAATGAATACGAACGAAGATTTTGATTTAGAACATGCCTTGCAGGAAATGGAATCCGGCGAAGAAACCGTTGCCGCAGCACCGATGGCGGCCAGACGCGATATCAATCCGTTTTTAAGAAAAATCCCGGTGACGCTGACCCTGGAAGTAGGTGCCAGCGATATTTCTCTGGCCGAATTATTAGCCATTGAATATGGCTCGGTATTGGAATTAAATAAACTGGCCGGTGAACCACTCGATATTAAAGTAAATGGCACCACTATTGGTAAAGCAGAAGTCGTTATTACCGGCGAAAGCTATGGCCTGCGTGTCGTTGAATTAGATCACCTCGATTTACAATCATTGGCATCATGAAATTTATTGGACGATTAAGTGTTTTAATGCTGGTTTCTGCACCGGCATTTGCAGAAAATTCACTCAAGCTATTATCCAATAGTTCTTCGGTAGGCGATTTAACGGTTAAAACACAGGTTTTAATTATTATGACCTTGCTGGGATTACTTCCCACGCTGGTTTTAATGATGACCTGCTTTACCCGCTTTGTGATTGTACTGTCTTTATTGCGTCAGGCTTTAGGCTTGCAGCAGGGGATGCCCAACCGGATTACCACCGGTATGGCGCTGATTTTAACGCTGCTGGTGATGCGCCCGGTAGGGATTGAAGTCTGGCAAACCGCCATGCTGCCCTATGATCAGGACAAAATCAGCCTGATCAGTGCGCTGCAAATTGCCGAAAAACCCATGTCTAAATTTATGCTGGCCCAGACCAATAAATCGGCACTGGCCCAGATTGCCCATCTGGCCGGCGAAGGCCCGGTAGCCAATCCTTCAGATCATGCTTTTACCGTCAAACTGGCCGCTTTTGTCTTAAGCGAACTAAAAACAGCCTTCCAGATTGGCTGCATGCTGTTTATTCCCTTTTTAGTGGTCGATCTGGTGGTTTCCAGCGTTTTAATGGCCATGGGGATGATGATGCTGTCCCCTTTGGTGATTTCATTACCGCTTAAATTATTGCTGTTTGTGCTGGTCGATGGCTGGTCTTTAACCGTCAACACGCTGGTTACCAGCATACAGGCCTATTAAATGATCACTCCGGATACCGCGGTTGATCTGGTCAACCAAAGCCTTTATGTCGTTGTAAAACTGGTCATTCTTTTGGTGCTGCCAGGGCTCTTGGTGGGGGTGCTGGTGAGTTTATTTCAGGCCGCCACGCAGATTAATGAACAAACCCTGAGCTTTTTACCCCGCTTACTGGTGACCTTGCTGGTGATTGCGCTCGCCGGCCACTGGATCGTTGGCCAGCTGATGACCTTTTGCATTGAGATTTTTAATAATGCAGCGCGGATGGTGGGATAAGGTATCACTGGGCACAGGAAAAACATTATTTATGCGCCTTCGGCACAGTATTCAGGGCGGTAGCCACCGCAGGGGCGTCCCTTTCTTGCTTCGCCAAGAAAGGGACCGAAAGAAGGCGACCCTGCAAACGTGACACCCCCCTTGCTGTGGACAACCGAGCCGGCGTCAATTCAACTCGCTTCGCTCAGACACGAATTGACGACACCCCCGTCCCGTTTGTTCCTCGCGCGGCACGTTTGAAAGGGAGGGATTTAAGCCCCCTGCACCGAGCCCTGTTAATTATTCAGCGGTACAGAGCAATTAACCACACACAGACTGAATTGTTAGTAAATGGATGAATTAATCAAAGAATTGCTGGCACTACTGCCTTTGCTGTGGTGGCCCTTTTGCCGCTATATGGCAGGCTTTAGCTTTGCCCCGCTGATTGGCGAGGCCATGGTACCGGTGCGTGCCCGGATTGGTTTATCCCTGGTGTTAAGTGTGATTACCCTGCCGATTATGCAAAAAAGCCAGATTACGGTGGATCCGTTTTCCATGTACTGGATTGTCTGCACCCTGGCACAGGTGGTTATCGGGCTGATCTTTGGCATGGCTTTTCAATTAGTCATGACTATTTTATCCATTCTTGGCTTTTTAATTTCATCACAAATGGGTTTAAGTATGGCGGTGATGAATGATCCTATGAGTGGCAGCTCATCGGACGTGATTTCCACCCTGCTGTATTTATTAGGTGCCCTGCTGTTTTTTGCCATGGATGGCCATTTGGTTCTGGTGCAAATTATCTATGGCAGTTTTAAGCTCTGGCCGGTTAATGAAGGGATTAACTTTGTTTCGCTGCGAATGCTGGCACAAAGTTTCAGCTGGGTTTTTGCTGCCGCATTATTGCTGGCCATTCCCAGTATTTTCTCCACCTTTATTGTGCAACTGGGGCTGGGCTTATTAAACCGGGTTGCTCCGGCCTTAAATCTTTTTTCTCTGGGCTTTCCTTTAATTACCCTGTTCGGATTATTTACCCTGAGCCTGATCAGCCGTTTTATTCCCGGCCACTATAGCCAGCTCAGTGAAAAAATATTGCAAATGATTGAGCAAATGCTGGCAGGTGGCATGCATGGCTGAAGCCTCTAATGGCGATAAAACGGAAAATGCCAGTCCGCAGAAATTAAAAAATGCCAGAAAAGAAGGGCAAATTGTCCGCTCGCGTGAAGTCGCCTCGGCGGTGGGTTTGCTTGCCAGTTTAAAAGTATTTTCTATACTTGCACCCGGTTATCTGGAAGACTTTAATACCTTATTTAAACTGGCATTTGGCTCATTAAATCAGCCAGGAGCCATCGATCAGGTATGGTCAGAATTATTCAGCGGCAGCTTTATTTTATTGCTGAAAATGCTGGTGCCTTTAGCCATAATTCCATTAACTATTATCATTGCCTCGCTGGTGCCGGGCGGCTGGATTTTTTCTGGCAAACAATTAATGCCTAAATTTGAAAGAATGAATCCGCTGGCTCACTTCGGCCGGATTTTTTCTATGCAGCATGCCACGGAACAGATTAAAGCCATTATTAAAGTATTAGTTATGGCAGCCGTGCTGTTTTATGTCAGCCGCAATTCCCTTCCGTATTTTTTCAGCCTGCAACAGCTTACCTTAACTGAAGCGTTATATGGAGCATCACAATTATTATTTGATTCGCTGATGAGCTTTTGTTTTGTATTTATTTTATTTGCCGCTATTGATCTTCCATTACAGTTTTTTTTGTTTATGCGTAAACAAAAAATGAGTAAACAAGAGCTGAAAGACGAATATAAAACCAGTGAAGGCCGGCCTGAAATCAAGCAAAGAATCCGGCAAATTCAGCAGCAATTATCCCAGCGCAGCATCCGTAAAGCGATTCCCGGTGCCGATGTGATTATCGTAAATCCGCGCCATTATGCCGTGGCCTTAAAATACGATGAAGACCGGGCTCAGGCCCCTTTTATTGTGGCCAAGGGGATGGATGAAATGGCGATGTATATCCGCCAGCTGGGACAAGAGCACCAGATTGATATTGTGCCGATTCCGCCTCTAGCCCGTGCTATTTATAAAACCACCCAGGTGAATCAGCAAATCCCTGCGCCATTATTTAAGGCCGTGGCGCAGGTGCTGACCTATGTATTGCAGCTCAAAGCTTTTCGCAGCGGCGGCCGCCGCATCCCCCCTCAATTGCCAAATGATTTGGGTATTTCGCCAGAACTTGCAGAGATTAAAGATCCATCATGAATTCAATCGTTCAATATTTTGGCTCTGTACGGCAATTTACAGCCGCTGCACAGACCTGTGCATTGCAGCTTAAAGCTTTTCGCCGCGGCCGCCGCTGTGCTCTTCCCCAATTGCCAAATGATTTGGGTATTTCGCCAGAACTTGCAGAGATAAAAGATCCATTATGAAATCCATCATTCAATATTTCGGCTCTGTACGGCAATTTAAGATGGCTGCGCCGCTGTTTTTATTAGCCATGCTGGCCATGATTATTTTGCCAATTCCCCCGCTGGTCTTGGATCTTTTATTCACCTTTAATATTGTGCTGGCAATTATTGTGATGCTGGTGGCGGTTTCGGTAAAACGGCCGCTGGAATTCTCTGCCTTCCCAAGCATTATCTTAATGGCCACCCTCTTGCGGCTGACGCTGAATGTGGCCTCCACCCGCGTGGTGCTCTTGCACGGGCATCAGGGTACCGAGGCCGCCGGTAAGGTGATTGAGGCCTTTGGTAAGGTGGTGATCGGCGGTAACTTTGTGGTCGGGATGGTGGTCTTTGTCATTCTGATGATCATTAACTTTATTGTGGTCACCAAGGGGGCGGAGCGGATTGCCGAAGTCTCCGCCCGCTTTACCCTGGATGCCATGCCCGGCAAACAGATGGCCATTGATGCCGATCTGAATG
>JBOFGM010000338.1:0-13823 GCA_051649105.1 Iodobacter sp.
CGAGGCCTGCATATGCTGACGGCCACCGGCCTCCATCCATTCGGCCAGTACGGTAAATTCCCCATTATCCAGCCACACACCGTGTTCACGGCATTCATCCACAATAATGGCAATATGCTTACTAAAGGCATTACGGTTCATTAACTTTTGGCAAACAGGGCAGGGCTTATAGCGCACCACCTCGGGCCTTACCCTGAGGCTGACAATTTGCTCTATCCGGCCCCGGTTGATTTCGCGTACCTGGGCTGCCACATGGTCCAGGGTGATCTGTAGTGCGCCCGGCGCAAAATGCAGACCAAAACAATGGGTGCAATGCCCCACCGTGGCACCGGTGCCGGCACCCAGTTGCAATAATTGCAGCTCACCGCAGCCGTTGGGGCAGTGCAATTCGCTGTGCTCTGCCAACACCTTAAAATCACGAATGGCCAGTAAATCGACGGCATTGTGCAGGCCACAATAGGTGCATACCAGCTGATCGATGGCCAGCGCCGCACCACATCCGGTGCAATTCATTATTTAATCCTTCTGTGGCTGGTATTCATATCCGTTATCTGGCGCTGTGCAGCGGGAATGCAGCATCTGCGGCGAAGTATAAAAAAACGCCCGGGCTTACATACTGTTGTATGTCAGCGCCGGGCGTTTTTAAAGCAGGCAAGCCTGCACAGGCGATTAAGCAGCTAAGCGTGCAGCCACTACATCCCAGTCCACCAGCTTCCAGAAACCTGTCAGGTAGTTAGGACGGCTGTTACGGTAGTCGATGTAATAAGCGTGTTCCCACACATCACAGGTCAGCAGTGCAGTGTCTGCAGTAGTCAGTGGTGTTGCAGCAGCAGAAGTGTTCACGATATCGAGTGAACCATCGGCCTTTTTAACCAGCCAGGTCCAGCCTGAACCGAAGTTACCGGCAGCAGAAGCATTAAATGCTTCCTGAAATTTAGCAAACGAGCCCCATTTTGCATCAATGGCAGCGGCCAGTGCACCAGCAGGTGCGCGCTCTGCAGCTTCAGCATTAGGCTTAAAGCCCAGCCAGAAGAAGGTGTGGTTCCAAACCTGAGCCGCGTTATTAAATAAACCGCCGGCAGGGGCTTTTTTAACGATTTCTTCAAGGGATAACGCTTCGTTATCAGTGCCCTTGATCAAATTGTTTAAGTTAGTAATGTAAGTTTGATGATGCTTGCCGTAGTGATACGACAGTGTTTCAGCTGACATAAATGGAGCGAGTGCATCTTGTGCATAAGGCAGTTCAGGTAGCTTGTGTTCCATCGTGTTCTCCGGTTGGGTATATTTTATAGCGCGAAACAGCTTAGTTTGATATCGGGACTATGCAGCTATATTTCAAGCTGCAGACAGCGGCTTTAATTCAGATCAAACTATTTTATGACATATTTTGCCAGTTTTATATCATTTACATGACGCAGATATGCACTAAATAATCCGCTGGCCTTATTATGCTTTTGGGATGTTTGCCTGGCTAAGGGGGGCGGCCTGCCCGCCGGCAGAAATACTCGGTTTTGGGACTGACGGGTGGCTGTGGTATCTTTCGGCGTCTGCTAGTTGTCGGCAAGACCGGCTTCGGGAATTTAAAATGACCATTCTTGCACTAATTATTGCCCTGGCGCTGGAGCAATTCCGGCCCCTGTCTAATCGTAATCTGTTTACTCTGGCTTTTGTCCGTCTTGCCAATCAATTAGAGCGCGGCCTGAATGCCGGCGAGTATCGCAATGGCGTGGGTGCCTGGTTGCTGCTGGTGCTGCCGCTGCTGATTGTCTCGGTGATTATTTATATTTTGCTCTGCCGGGTCAATGTGGGCTTTGCCCTGCTCTGGAACGTGGTGATTCTTTATCTGACCATGGGTTTCCGGCAGTTCAGCCATGCTTTTTCAGGGATTTCTAAATCCTTGCAGGCCGAAGATCTGGATACGGCCAGAACCTTGTTATCCGACTGGAATGGTCAGCATGCCTCTGAAATGAGCGCTGATGAAGTGTCTAAAGTGGCCATTGAGCAAGGTCTGGCAGATTCTTATCGCTATGTTTTTGGCACGCTGTTCTGGTTTGTGGTGCTGGCATGGTTTGCCGGTCCTGCCGGTGCGCTGCTTTATCGTGCGGCCAGCCTGCTGGCGCAAAAATGGGGCCGCAGCGCCGGTCCGTTCGGCCGCTTTGCCGCCACCATGCTGGAAGGGCTGGATTATCTGCCAGTCCGCCTGACCGCAGCCAGCTTTGCCATTATGGGTAATTTTGAAGACGCCGTTTACTGCTGGCGCACTCAGGCTCAATCCTGGGACGATTATATCGACGGGATTTTATTATCCAGCGGAGCCGGTGCGATTGGTGTGCGTTTAGGCGACACTCTGCATCAGGATCACACCGTGAAGTTCCGTCCTGAGCTGGGCGTGGGTGATGCGGCAACACCGGATTATCTGGCCAGCGCAGTAGGCTTAATCTGGCGTACCGCCATTTTATGGATTGCTCTGGTGCTGTTATTTAGTCTTGGCTCATGGCTGGGCCGGGTTTAGGCAGATTTAAAAGCGGGCACTGGCCCGCTTTTTTTTTAAATTATCAGGAATTTGTATATGCCGGATATTCGAATTGATCAGACTGATTTAGCCGTAAATAATATTTTCTGTGTGGCGCGAAATTATATCGCCCATGCTGCTGAAATGGGCTCCAGTATCGGGATTGAGCCGGTGGTATTTATTAAGCCTAATTCGGCGGTGGTGCAGAGCGGGGCGGTGCTGCAATTACCCGCGTGGTCCAAAGATGTTCACTATGAAGCCGAGCTGGTGGTGGCTATCGGGCAGGGCGGTAAAAATATCGCTAAAGGTGAGGCTTTAAGCCATGTGGCAGGCTATGCGCTGGGGCTGGATTTAACCGCCCGTGATGTTCAGGCCGAGGCCAAGAAAAAAGGCATGCCATGGACTTTGGCCAAGGGCTTTGATGGTGCGGCGGTGCTGACGCAGTTTGTGCCGGCCAGCGCCATTACTGACCCGCGGGCGCTGAATTTTTCTTTGCAGATTAATGGCATCAGCCGGCAGATTGCCGACACGGGGCAGATGGCTTTTGATGTGGCCACCCTGATTGCCTGGATTTCCAGCCACTTTACCCTGCAGCCGGGGGATCTGATTTATACCGGAACACCGGAGGGCGTTGGCCCGCTGCAATCCGGGGACCATTTAAAGCTGGTACTGGGTGATTTAATCGACGAGACGTTTGTGGTGGCTTAAAGGTCAGCCCGGGCAGGGTGCCCGGGCCCGTATGCTTAAACCGCAGGCAGGCTGGATAAATCCCAGCGCGGTTTAACGGCATAGCTGCCGGCGGCTTCGCAAAATTGCAGACGCTGCGCCCCGGCAAAGGCAATCATGGCCCCGTTATCGGTACAAAGCTCAAGCGGCGGATAGAACACCTCAAAGCGGCGTTTTTTTGCCGCCGCATCTAATCCTGCCCGCAATTGTTTATTGGCTCCCACGCCACCCGCAATCACCAGGCGGTTCATGCCGGTTTGTTTCAGTGCCGACAGACATTTTTTACTGAGTACCTCCACCACGGCTTCCTGAAACGCGGCACAAATATCGGCCTGCGTTTGCGTATCCAGCTCACCTTGTTTGGTCACCAGATTCAGCACCGCTGTTTTTAAGCCGCTGAAGCTGAAATCCAGATTGCCCGAATGCAGCATCGGGCGGGGCAGGGTAAAGCGCCTGGCATCCCCTTGCTCGGCGAGTTTGGATAAGGCCGGGCCGCCCGGATAACCTAAACCCAGTAATTTTGCCGATTTATCAAATGCTTCGCCGGCGGCATCGTCCATGGTTTCGCCCAGCAGCTCATAGCGGCCAATGCCGTGCACGGCCATCAGTTGGGTATGCCCGCCGGAAACCAAAAGGGCAATAAAAGGAAACTCTGGAGCGGGTTTGGCCAGCAGAGGGGAAAGCAAATGCCCTTCAAGGTGATGTACGGCCACCACAGGCTTGCCGAGGGAGAAGGCAAGGGCATTGGCTACCGAAGCCCCCACCAGCAGCGCACCGGCCAGCCCCGGGCCGGCGGTGTAGGCCACCGCATCCACATCGGCCAGTGTTTTACCGGATTCGGCAAGGCAGGCGGAAGTCAGCGGCAGGGCACGGCGGATATGATCGCGGGACGCCAGCTCGGGCACTACGCCGCCATATTCGGTATGCATCGCAATTTGCGAATGGATTTGATGCGCCAACAGCCCTGCTTCAGTGTCATAAAGCGCAATGCCGGTTTCGTCACAAGAAGATTCAATGCCTAATACCAGCATGCCAGTACTCAAAAGGGTGGTAATCCGCTATATTAACGGCCTGTAGCATTTATATAAAGCACACATAGACGATTGGGCTTTGACAGGTGGCGCGAGTTTATGGATAATGCTACGCCTTGATTGATGTAAACGATTCGGTCTTTCAGATCATCGTAAAACAGGATTGCTCGATGCCTAACGTACGCGTAAAAGAAAATGAACCGTTTGAAGTTGCGATGCGTCGCTTCAAGCGTGCTGTTGAAAAAACTGGCCTGCTGACAGACCTTCGCTCACGCGAATTCTACGAAAAGCCAACGGCTGAACGTAAACGCAAGCAAGCTGCTGCTGTAAAGCGTCAGCACAAACGTCTGCGCAGCCAAACACTGCCGCCGAAACTTTTCTAAGATTTCTGCAGCAGCGCTTGTCAAAAGGTCGCCTTGAGCGGCCTTTTAGCATTTCTATCTTTCCAATCACAGGAAGTTACCATGAGTCTCAGACTGCAAATCCAAAACGATATGAAAACCGCAATGAAAGCGAAAGAAGCCGACCGGCTTGGTACTATTCGCCTGTTGTGGTCTGCCATTAAGCAACGTGAAGTGGATGAGCGGATTGAGCTGGATGATGGTGCAATCACTTCTGTGATTGAAAAAATGCTTAAGCAGCGTAAAGACAGTATTCAACAGTTTGAAGCGGCAAACCGTCAGGATTTAGCCGATAAAGAAAAGCTGGAAGTGACCGTGCTGGCGGCTTATATGCCTCAGCAATGTTCTGCAGAAGAAGTGGCGGCGGCTGTTGCTGCCGCGATTGCAGCGCATGGTAAAACTCCAGCTTCTATGGGCAAAATCATGGCAGAACTTAAATCGGCTTTAGCAGGACGTGCCGATATGAGTGATGTATCCAAGCTGGTTAAAGCAGCAATGGCTTAACCGCACAACCGATGGCCGCGCTGTGATGGCGTTGGCCGTGGTTTCTTATTTTTTATCCTGTGCCATGGGGTATGTCCTGGCGCAGGGTTGTTTCACAGAATGTTAACTGCCTGTTGGCAATGGCAGAGCCGTACCTGATGGCAAAAATACCTGACGATTTTATTCAAGATCTGCTCAACCGGGTCGACATTGTCGACGTGGTGGAGCGCTATCTGCCGCTTAAAAAAGCGGGTCAGAATTACAGTGCATGCTGTCCCTTTCATAAAGAAAAATCACCGTCATTTACGGTCAGCCAGACCAAGCAGTTTTATCATTGCTTTGGCTGTGGCGCGCATGGATCGGCGCTGGGCTTTGTAATGGAGCATCAGGCGCTGAGCTTTCCGGATGCGGTGCGGATGCTGGCTGAGTCGGTGGGAATGCAGGTGCCGGTCAGCGATGCCCCGGTCAGTGAAAAAGCCAAGGCCGCGCCGGGCATTTATGATGTGAAGAAAACCGCGATGAATTATTATCGCGCCCAGCTTAAAACCGCTCCGGCGGCGATTGAATATTTAAAAAGCCGTGGCGTGGAAGGCCGTACTGCCGCACGGTTTGGTCTGGGTTTTGCGCCTGGGGCCGGGCAGTCACTGAAAGCCGTGTTTGCCGATTATGACCATAATGCCGTGATTAAAGACGCCGGGCTGGTGGGGGAAGATGAAGCCACCTTGCGGCGCTATGACCGTTTTCGCTCGCGTGTGCTTTTTCCCATTTTAAACCAGCGCAGCCAGGTGATTGGTTTTGGCGGCCGGATTATGGGCTCTGGCGCACCTAAGTACTTGAATTCACCGGAAACGCCCGTATTTGAAAAGGGTAAAGAGTTATATGGCCTGCCCCAGGCCAGAACCGCAATCCGTGACCGCGGCAGAGTTCTGGTGGTGGAAGGCTATATGGATGTGGTGATGCTGAACCAGAACGGGGTGGAGTATTCCGTCGCCTCGCTGGGAACCGCCTGTACTCCTGAGCATATTCGTAAATTATTAAAACTGGCTGACGAAGTGTATTTTTGCTTCGATGGCGACAAGGCTGGTAAAAAAGCCGCCTGGCGGGCTCTGGAAAATAGTCTTGAGCAGCTGGTGGATGGCAAAAAACTGGCGTTTTTATTTTTGCCTGCCGAGCATGACCCTGATTCTTATGTGCAAGAGTTTGGTCAGGAGCGGTTTGAGCAGGCTTTATTGCAGGAATCGGTGCCACTTGCCCAATTCTTGCTGAAAGAGCTGTCGTCTCAGGTGCAGCTGGAAAGCGAAGAAGGCCGGGCGAAATTAATTTCGCTGGCGGCCCCTATGCTCAGCCAGGTGAAAGCACCTGCTTTTGGCATGATGATCAAAAAGCGTCTGGCGGAATTATCCCGCCTGGAAATGAGTGAATTAAGTACGGTTTTAGATGGCGCCCCTGTAAGAGCAGAGCCGGAATATATTCCGGCCGAAAGTTATCAGGGCGATGCGGCCGCTGAACCGTGGCAGGGTGAGCAAGGCTGGAAAAAAGACTGGCAGCCCGGCCGGCAGGGTAATGGCAAATCAAACTGGCAACCTGACTGGAAGCCAAAAGGTAAATGGAAAGGGCGTGGCGATGAGCGGATTCCCGCCAGTCGCATGCCCCGTCCGGCACCCCGGGCAGCACCCACCGGCCCGGTGCATAAACTGATTCAACTGGTGCTGGCGCATCCGGATCTGGTGCGCCGCAGTGAGCCGGTCTGGCAGTCCTGGCCGGAGAGTGAAGTATTCAGCCTTGCGCAAGAGCTGTTGCAAAAGATTTGCCGGTATCCGGATCTGAATAGTTTGCAATTGGTTGAATCATGGCAGGGAATGTTTGACTACGATGTACTACACCGCCTGCTTATTTCTGGCGGAGAATATTTTGATAAAACGTCTGCGGCCGAGCTGGAAGAACAGCTGGCCGCAACGCTGAAGGCAGTTGAAGTCAGTGTTATTCGTCCGGTTATACAAGAGCGGTTTTATGCTCTGACCTATAAGCAGGCAAACGGTGGGTTAACGGAGGCAGAAAAACTGGAATTTGCAGCACTTGTAACACGCCGATAAAGTAATTACTAACGTCAATCTATGCTTCACCGCGCAGCAAACCCTTGGATTTACCATCGCGTAAATAAGGGTAATAAGGTGGCTGAGCCACAATGAACGCAGTGTGCAGCAAGTGACCGTTCAGCAATTGCCGGAAAGGTTGAACTACTTACGCCGCAGACTTGTCATCACTTTGTGATACAATCTACGGTTTTCCCGAACATACCTGAACTCGAGAGTCATGGCGGCAGATCAAGAAATCGACAACGACGACCAAGCGCGGACTGATTTCCGTGAGGTCAATCGGCCATCTGCTGAGCAGAAGACCGATCCCGAACAACGTAAAGCGAAGTTTAAAACGCTGATCGTGCTCGGTAAAGAGCGCGGCTATCTAACCTACGCCGAGATCAACGACCACCTGCCAGATGACATGCTGGATGCCGAACAGATTGAAGGCATCATCAGCATGATCAGTAATATGGGCATCCAGGTGTATGACGAAGCACCGGACGCAGAAGATCTGCTTATGTCCGATGCTGCGCCGTCTGTGCCCGATGAAGATGCTGCGGAAGAAGCTGAAGCTGCATTATCTTCGGTCGATGCAGAATTTGGCCGTACTACTGACCCCGTTCGTATGTATATGCGCGAAATGGGCACGGTGGAACTCTTAACCCGTGAAGGCGAAATTGAAATTGCCAAACGGATTGAGGACGGCTTAAAACACATGATTCAGGCGATTTCCGCTTGCCCTACTACCGTGGCTTATATTCTTGGCCTGGTAGAAAAAGGTTTAGCAGACGAAATTCGCATTGATGATGTGATCGACGGCTTTATCGACCCAAATGCAGATGAAAACACCCCACCGCCAATCGAAGTGATTGAAGCGGAAGCAGAGGATGCGGACGAAGCAGGCGATGAAGACGAAGACGGCGAAGAAGATGACGGCAGCGCTGCAGCCAAGGCTAACCTTGAGCTGCTGAAGACCCAGGTGCGTGAGCATTTCGACATCGTGCGCGAGCACTTTGACAAAATGATCAAGGCACTGGCTAAAGAAGGCGCGCACGGCAAAAACTATCTGGAACATCAGCAAGCCATTGCTGGCATCTTCCTGATTACCCGTTTCTCAGCCCGTCAGGTTGAATCGCTTTGCGATCAGCTGCGCGGCATGGTGGATGAAATCCGCAGCTGTGAACGTGAAATCATGGACATTTGTACTGTCCGGGTAAAAATGCCGCGTGATCATTTCATCAAAACTTTCCCTGGCCGCGAAACAGATACGACCTGGGTTACCGATGAAATCAACTTCGGTCATAAATATTCCGCTATTTTGGCGCGCTATCAGCACGCCATTATGGAAAAGCAAGCAACGCTGGCTGAATTGCAAGTTAACGCAATGATTCAGATTAAGGACCTTAAGGAAATCAACCGTCAGATGTCGACGGGTGAAGCCAAGGCCCGCCGTGCCAAGCGCGAAATGATCGAGGCTAACTTGCGTCTGGTTATTTCGATTGCTAAAAAATACACCAACCGTGGTTTGCAGTTCCTTGACCTGATTCAGGAAGGCAATATTGGCCTGATGAAAGCGGTAGATAAGTTTGAATATCGCCGTGGTTACAAGTTCTCAACCTACGCCACCTGGTGGATTCGTCAGGCGATTACACGTTCGATTGCCGATCAGGCCCGTACCATTCGTATTCCGGTACACATGATCGAAACAATCAACAAGATGAACCGCATTCAGCGGCAAATTCTGCAGGAAACCGGTATTGAGCCGACTCCTGACGAATTAGCTGAAAGAATGGAAATGCCGGAAGACAAGATCCGCAAAATCCTCAAGATCGCGAAAGAACCGATCTCGATGGAAACGCCGATCGGTGACGACGACGATTCCCATTTGGGCGACTTTATCGAAGACTCAAACAATCTGGCTCCTGCTGAAGCCGCTATCTACGCAGGTTTGCGTGAAGCGACCAAGGAAGTGCTGGATACGCTGACCCCACGTGAAGCAAAAGTTCTGCGTATGCGTTTTGGTATTGATATGAATACCGACCACACGCTGGAAGAAGTGGGTAAGCAGTTTGATGTAACACGCGAACGGATTCGTCAGATCGAAGCCAAGGCCTTACGTAAGCTGCGTCACCCAACTCGTTCAGAAAGATTGAAGAGTTTTGTTGAAAGTCAGGCGACCGAAGGTTAATATAGCGCCTCTTATGGGCCTGTAGCTCAGTTGGTTAGAGCAGAGGACTCATAATCCTTTGGTCGTCGGTTCAAGTCCGACCGGGCCCACCAGTATCGCAATAGAAAAATACCCAGCCATGTGCTGGGTTTTTTTCGTATTGTGGGGTAGCTATTGCTGGTAGGTCTATTTAAAAAATACATACTAATTTATAAATTTATTTTTTGAATTTCTTAAGGAAGTAAAGTATCAGGCAAGATACAGAAATTAGAAGCTTAAATATTTTATAAATTGAATTACAAGAATGGAGTGGAATGACATGCCTTATCCAGACACAACAGGGGCTGTTGCAACTGAGACTGCCAGTACAGAATTACAGGCATTATTGAATAAGTTGGCTGAGGACTCCGAGCGTATGACGGAAGAGTCTACAAGGCTGGCTAAAGAGTCGGCACGAATGGCTTCTTTGTCTTTTTGGGTGAGTGCAGCGGCCTTTGTCTTTACTATTGCAACAGGGGGATATGCATTTGTCAG
The DNA here is from genome assembly GCA_051649105.1 of Iodobacter sp. GTDB lineage: Bacteria > Pseudomonadota > Gammaproteobacteria > Burkholderiales > Chitinibacteraceae > Iodobacter. The sequence continues at coordinate 9,936 of JBOFGM010000338.1, forward strand.
CGGTCAGGATGATGCTGTTTATAAAGATAAGCAAATTGAAATATTGAAGAAAATAGCAAGTGGGGTAGCAAGTACTAAACAATAATGCTGCAATATTAGATTTTTTTGAAATTTATAAGGCTGGTTCATATTCAGAGTTAATGTAAAAGCAGTCTAATAAATTATTTACTGCATGAATTAGCGACAAGATATTGTTTATCTTCAGAATATAAATAACTCTTTACTCCTCGGTTCAAGCTCGGTCAGCCCACCATTCAACGGCTTGCGCATTTATGCACAGGCCGTTTTGTTTTGGATCCTGGTAATCCCTGGCTTGCCGTCTTTAAGCTGCAATGACCCCGTCATTTAGCTGTCTTACACTGCAGGCCCGATTGTTTATATAAAAGTCTGCCATGCACTCTTTGCCGCGCGTTGTCCTTTTGTCCTCCCTGATCAGCAGTGCGTTGTTACTCAGCGCCTGTGGTGATAATTCAACTGTGGCGGATCCGGCCGCAGCAACCACGTCGGGCGTGGTCCTGGGCAGCTATTTCCGTAATGCCAAAGTTTGCTTCGATGCCAATAATAATGGGCAGTGTGATGCGGGCGAGGTGGCCACCCAAAGCGATAATGAAGGCAAATTTAAGTTAGCTGGCAGCAATATGCCGCTTCTGGCCGAGATTGGTACCGATGCAAAAGAATATGAGCCGGACAGCAAAATAGAAAAAGCGGTCAGCCAGCGTTTTATTTTGCGTGCGCCTAAAGAAGCGCCCGGCACTTTAAGCCTGCATTCCACATCGGTTGTCAGCGAGATGGAAAACAACCAGCTCAGCTTTGCCGATGCGGTTAAAAAAGTGGCCACCGCTGCGGGAGTGCCGGCCACCCAATTATTGGGCGATTTCAATACCGAACAAGATGCTAATACCAAGGCGCTGCTTAAAGCGGCATCAGATGAAGGGATTAAGCGAGTTCAAAGTGCCCTGGCCAATAAAACGGCCAGCGATGACTTAAAGCATATTCTGGCCGAAAGCACCCAAACCGATCGTTACTACCAGACCAAAGCACCGTACCGGCCTCAGCAGGATGCCGCCAGTTATGAAGCGGCCCCGGCGGGCTTTAGTGTGGTCAATACCCAGCTGCTTGCGCGCCATGGTTCACGCGGCTTATCCAGCATGAAGTACGATCTGGCGATTTATAATATGTGGAAAAAAGCACAGGCTGAAGGAGCCTTAACGCCGCTGGGTGAAAAACTGGGCGCGGATGTGCTGAAACTGATGAAGGCTAATTTTTTATTGGGTTATGGCGTGGCAGGGATCAGCACGCCCGGTTATGGCAATGAAACCCAGCAGGGGATTAACGAGCATAAGCAAATGGCCGCGCGTATGCTCAAGCGCCAGCCTGCATTTTGGCAGCAGGTGGCAAGCTCCGCCGGCAGTGCGCCGCGCAAAATCACTTTTGTTACTTCCGGGGTCGATCGCGCCGTGGATAGTGGTAATTTCTTTGTGCAATCGCTGATTACCAATCAGCCCGGCTTAGCCACCCTGATTGATAAACCTGCGGCACCGGCCAGCTATCCGGATACCGGCAGTGCGGTGCTTCAGCCTGCCGGAACCAATCACTTTTTGCTGTATTTTCATAAGCTGGTTAAAGCCAGCGATCTGGTCAGCAATAAAGCCGATCCTCTCTATCAAACCTATAGCGACAGCCAGGCCTATCAGGCCTTTAAAAATGATCCCGATCTGATGGCCAAGCAAAGCGGCTTGTTATCCACGCCCGCCGCCAAAGCCGCTGGCCGGGCTATTTTAGAGCGCTTATTCAGCAAAAGCTTTGTCGATAAAATAGACGCCGGCAGCTATAGCTTTAGCAATACCGGCAGTTTTAGTTATACCAGCGACGATGGTCAATTTGCGCCAGCGCTCACTGGGGATGGCAAAACTAAAATCAGCTCGCTGGCCGATGCAGGCAACGTGCTGTATGAGCTGTATGTGATTGCACCCGCGATGAAAGCCGAAGCCAATGTGGATTTCACCCGTTATATGCCGGTTCAGCAGGCGCGCTACTTTGCTTATCTTAATGATGCTTCTGACTTTTACGATAAAGGGCCGGGGATCAGCGAAAAGGGCGATATCACTTATAAAATGGCGCAAATTCTGGTGGATGATCTGTTTAAAGAAGTCGATGCGGTGGCGGCCAATCGTTCAAGCAGTGCGGCCAAAATTCGTTTTGCCCATGCCGAAATTATTATTCCCTTTGCTTCCCGTATGGGCTTAAAAAAGGTGCTGCAGCCAATGCCTTTGGCACAAACTTATAGCTATGATAATAATCCATGGCGTGGTGAATATGTCTCGCCAATGGCGGCCAATATGCAGTGGGATGTTTATAAAAACAGCGCCGGAAAAGTGCTGGTTAAAATGCTGTATAACGAAAAAGAAACGGATTTTAAAGCCGCCTGCGATAGCGCCAAAATAAGTCCCGACAGCAAATTTTATAATTTTTCTGCATTAAAAACCTGCTATGGCTATCCGGCCTGATGCTTTAGCAAAATTTGTATTTAATTCCCTGTTTTAATATTCTGATAAAAACCGGATTCTGTTATTGGGATCCGGCTTTTTTTATGGGCTTCTGTCAGTAAGCCTGTCATGGAGTGGTTCGTTCCTGCTAATGACAGAGGAATTGACCAGAGCCTGTTCCTGCGCATTATCTGTGCTTAAAGGGTTTATTAGTGCTTGCTGTATAAGCAAATTGTAATGTTATGCAGATTATGCAGTAAGTTAAAATACAGGTAAACTCTGCTCTTCAATTTGTAAATAAACAGCAATACAGGCATTTGCCCGTAGGACGATTGCAATACTTCTCAAGTATTGTCTGTCACATTAAAGGCTGAAAAGGGAAGGATCTCTGTAATGTGGTTTCGTGTTTGTCTGGCCGGTCTGAGTTTAAGTGCATATGCTCAGGCAGCCTATGGGCCGGAAGATACATTAAAATTAAATGCAGAATTAAGTACCTCTTACGACAGCAATTTATTTAAGCTGGAAGAAAATAACAACAATCAAATGGCCTTACAGCAGGGTAAAAAGAGCGATATTAAATCTGAAGCACGAATAGGCGGCCGGCTGGATTTAAAACTTTCACGGCAGTTATTGCATATTTCGGCAGATATCAATCAGATTTCATATCGCACTTTTAAAGATTTGAATCATCGGGACTGGAATACCAGTGTGGTCTGGGATTGGCTGGCGGGAAACAGATTACGCGGGCAATTAAGCGCGGCAGCCCGCTCTTCCATGTCTTCTTTTGAAGATAAATTACCGGGTACAGATCATGGCCGGCTGGATATGCAGCAGCAGAGCAGTTTGAATTGGCAGGGCGAATTAAAATTAAAAAGCAGTCTGGCGCTGATTGCTTCGGCCGGTATCAGCAGCGAAGAGCACGATGTGAATCAATATATTGATGCCAAAAGTAAAATTGCAGGGCTGGCTATCCGTTATCAGACGGAACAGGGCAGTTTTTTCATGGCACGGCATAGCTGGCGCAAATATACCTATGATCTGGATTTACCCTTTCGCTCTGGTTTTACCGAGCAAATCAGCGCCGTTGAAATGGGCTATTCGCCCGGCAGTAAAATTGATTTAAATGCCACGCTGGGTTTAAGCCGCTGGGAATCCGCTGCAGACAGCCAGACCACGCCACAGGGTGATTTTGCGATCACCTGGCGCCCTGGCGATAAAACCCGGCTACGGCTGACCTATGGACAAAATTTTTCTGAATTTACCAGTGGCCTCGGCCGCAATTTAGACCGGCAGATCACTTTAAATACGGTCTGGCAAATGACAGAGAAAACGGGCTGGGATATGGATTTATATCGGCGTGACCGCAGTTTTGAAGTAGCAGGGGGGATTTTTCAGGATGAGC
>JBOFGM010000339.1:0-3237 GCA_051649105.1 Iodobacter sp.
AGTTTTGATTCCCGTGCCTGAGGCGCCACAAAGGCAATATCCCGCTCTTGCAGAAAATTCTGGGTGGCTGGCAGCGAAGGATCTGCAATCCCATAGCCAATCAGCTCTTCCCCTTCCAGTAAATATTGGATATCCAGATAGCGGGCATGAAACTCGGGCTGACCGGCTTCCCAATCCTGGGTGAGAGGGGTCTGGATAATTGCAAACATCTTCTCGCCATCGATCGGATAACGCCCGGCAGCCATCACAGAAAAATCAGTCTGTCTCAGGTAGTTAAGCGCGGTTTCAATAGCGGCTGGCAGCGGCAGGGCGGGATGGTCCAGGTGGCCCATATACATGGTTAAATCCTTTGAAGGCAAAGAGTGCCCGTCAGTATAACGGCTCAGGCCGGGCTGCTGCTGGGTGAGATGTAAGAAACCTGCTTGCGCCGCTTGCCCGGCGGCTTGTTTGGCCTTTGCACTCTGGCATGTGTTTTCTTTTTCTTTGCGAATGGTTGAGGTAAGTATTGTGTTGGATTTGCGTTGCAGGATAAAACCTTTTTCACCCCGCACTTTGCGCTGGGCCCGGATTTATGGCATAAGGCACGTTGCTGTTTGCTTAAACCGGACTTTGTGATAATGAAAACCCCGAAAAGATTAGAACCCCTTGTTGAGAACGGGCTGGTCGATGAAGTATTGCGCCAGCTGATGAGCGGCAAGGAAGCCGTGGTTTATGTCGTGCGCTGTGGCACGGATGTACGCTGCGCCAAAGTTTATAAAGAGGCGAATCAGCGCAGCTTTAAACAAAATGCCGCCTATCAGGAAGGCCGTAAGGTTAAGGGCAGTCGTCAGGCCCGCGCGATAGAGAAAGGCAGCCGTTATGGCCGCAAAATTCAGGAAGAAGTCTGGCAAAATGCCGAAGTCGATGCCTTACATCGCCTGGCGGCTGCCGGTGTGCGGGTGCCAACACCTTACAATTGCTTTGAAGGCGTCCTGGTGATGGAGCTGGTGACCGATGCCCAGGGCCATGCTGCACCGCGTTTAAATGATGTGGCGCTGAGCCGTGAAGTGGCTTTGGCGTATCACGCCTTTTTAATTAAGCAAGTGGTGTTAATGCTGTGCGCCGGCGTGATCCATGGCGACTTATCCGAATACAATATTTTGGTTGATGCAGACGGCCCGGTGATTATTGATTTGCCTCAGGCGGTGGATGCAGCGGGTAATAACAGCGCATTCAGTATGCTGGAGCGTGATGTGGGTAATCTGGCCACCTATTTTGGTCAGTTTGCGCCTGAATTATTGAATACCGACTATGCCTTTGAGCTTTGGAGCATTTACGAAAAAGGCGAATTGCATCCGGATGTGGTTCTGACCGGCCGCGCCCGCCGCAGCGAGAAAAAGGCCGATGTACGTGGCTTGATGCGTGAAATTGATAGTGTGAAAGAAGAAGAAATGAATCGTCGTCGTTTTCAAATGGAAGAAGAACAGTAATCGCCGTACTCCAGGTTTCGCTGATCAAACAGGCCTGCTGGTCTGCCTTGCAATCTTCTTTAGAAAATGAATTTCTGATCCCTGAGCTGTTTGGCTGGCGGATCTGGTTTAAAGTCACTTAAGTGGCCGCCAGGCCCGCTTCAGGTGCCAGACCTGTGCCTGTCTTAAGTAAACTCCCCCTATGTCACTACATCTTGTTGTTTCTTATGCCGACTGGCCCGATGCGGATCAGTGCAATTTTATTACCCAGGCTCTGGAATTGCCTGCGCTGGCACTGCTTTGCGGGCGGGGTAAGGTGCTGCCTTACCATTGTCAGCCGGTGGAGCACTGGCTGGCCGGGCTGGTGGGCCTGCCCGCCCTGCCTGCTGCTGCGCTGACCCTGGGGCTGGATCTGCCGGCTGCCGCTTCTGGTTTTTGGCTGCGGGCGGACCCGGTGCATTTAAAAATAGAGCGTGATGGTCTGCTGCTGTTTGACGCCACCCACTTTGAATTAAGTCAGGCCGAGGCTGATTCGCTGGTGGCGGGTTTGAATGGTGTTTTTGCCGAAGACGGCATGCATTTTGTGGCCGCCACACCGACGCGCTGGTATTTGCGTTTGCCAGAAGATCCGGGTTTAAGCTGGACTTCGCTGGATGCGGCCCTGGGGCGCGATATTCATCCCTTATTGCCCAAGGGCCAGGATGCACTGAAATGGCATCGTGTTCTGAATGAAATTCAGATGTATCTGTATACCCATGCCGTGAACGATCAGCGGGCTGGCCAGCAGGCCATTAACAGCCTGTGGCTGTGGGGCGGATCACAATATCCGCTGGCTGATACGCCACTGGTGCCGGATATTCCGGTTTATGGTAATGATTTGCTGCTTCGCGGCGTGATGCAGTCGGAGGGTGAAGTGGCGCTGCCTTTGCCGCCGGATGTGAGCGGTATACCGGCAGGGGATGCACTGGTTTTACTGGATCACCTTCGCCTTGGTGCCTGTTATGGCAACGCCTGGGACTGGCGGGAAGGCTGGCTGGCGCTGGAGAAAAACTGGTTTGCACCGTTGCTGGCACAGCTGAAATCAGGTGAGCGCAGCCAGCTGGCGGTGACCTTCCCGGAGCTGGGCCTGGCGCTGCAAATTGATCGCTCTTTACGCTGGCGTATCTGGCAGCGACCGCAACTGCCATGGGATTTTGCCAAAAAATAAGATATTTTTATAAATACATCGCTGTGGCCAGAGTGCAAGGCGATGGTTTTTAATGAGCCGCAGATGACTACGATTACTCCCCGTTCCGTTCCCGCCGCCGCTGAAGCTGCGCTTGGCCAGCAAGGTTTTTCCGCGCTGGAAGCCCGGCTTTATGCCGCCCGCGGTATTACCTCCCGCACCGAGCTTGAGCATGAGCTGGCGCATCTGCTGCCGTTTCATGGATTAAAAAATATTTTGGCGGCCGGCCGGCGTCTTGCCGATGCCATTGCCGCCAAAGAGCGGATTTTAATCGTGGCCGATTATGATGCCGACGGGGCTACGGCTTGTGCTGTGGCAATGAAGGGGCTGGCGATGTTTGGCGCCATCGTTGATTTTGTGGTGCCCAACCGCTTTGAATATGGCTATGGCCTGACGCCGGAAATTGTCGCGCTGGCGGCGCAAAAATCCCCGCAACTGATTTTAACCGTCGATAACGGCATTGCCAGCGTCGCCGGCGTGGCCGCGGCCCAGGCCCTGGGAATCGATGTGCTGATTACCGCTCACCATCTGCCCGGGGACGAGCTGCCGGATACGCTGATTGTG
>JBOFGM010000340.1:0-2143 GCA_051649105.1 Iodobacter sp.
GAATTTAAAAGCATTCTTAAAATGGGCCGCACCCAGCTGCAAGACGCCGTGCCCATGTCTTTAGGCCAGGAATTTCATGCCTTTGCCACACTGATTAATGAAGATATCCGCCTGATCGGGCAGATTAAAAATTTACTGCTGGAAGTGAATCTGGGCGCTACCGCCATTGGTACCGGCATTAATGCACCGCCGCAATATGGTCCGATCGCCGTGCAAAAATTAGCCGAAATCACCGGCCATGCTTTTACCTCTTCCGAAGATTTAATTGAAGCCACTTCGGATTGCGGCGCTTATGTGATGGTTTCCAGTACGCTAAAGCGCACGGCCACCAAATTATCGATGATTTGCAATGATTTACGGTTACTTTCATCCGGCCCGCGCGCTGGATTTAATGAAATTAATCTGCCCGAATTACAAGCCGGCTCCAGTATTATGCCGGCAAAAGTAAACCCGGTTATGCCTGAGGTAGTAAATCAGGTTTGCTTTAAGGTTATTGGCAATGATTTAACCATTACCATGGCCGCAGAAGCCGGGCAATTGCAGTTAAATGTGATGGAACCGGTGATTGCTTCTTCATTATTTGAATCCATTCATTTATTGCAAAATGCCGCAGTGGCACTAAAAGACAAATGTATTGACGGTATTACCGCCAATAAAGAAGTCTGCCGCAGAAATGTATTAAATAGTATTGGCATTGTGACTTATCTGGATCCTATTTTGGGCCATGCCCAATGCGATGAAATTGGCAAAATATGTGCCAAAACCGGAAAAAGCGTGATGGAGGTCTGCCTGGAGAATAAATTACTGGATCAATCTCAGTTAAATGATATCTTCTCCGACGAGAATCTGCTTAATCCGCAATATTTAGGCAAGATGTATTAAGTAATGTTAAAAACGCAGGCTTTATAGTCTGCGTTTTTTTATGCGCCATTAACGCTTTATGGGCGGATCTGTATCGCCCCTGCCTGTTATGGCACTGCAAGCCAGATTCAGACTGCACCGCCCTTTGCGCAGCACCGCTGCAATCCCGTAACGTAAAACGGCCAGCCAAAGATTCAGCCCAAATAACATCAGTAAATAGTGATATTGAAAATAAAACGGCGGTTTTAATGGAGACCCAATACGAGTCCAAATACGCTAAATTAGAAAACAGTGAAATACTGGATAAACCCGCATTTAAATCAATATAAAAAACTTAACTTTTATTTTTATTTGCATTACTGCTAAACTCTCCAAAAAAATGGGTAAATAATAAAAAACCCTAAGATACAAAGCCGGTAAAAAACCCCACGCTCTGCCGGCAAGATTAAAGCCCCTGTTGCGGACTATTTGGAGGATTGTATGAAACACTCAGCACATTATCTGGCGCTTGCCTTTACCTGGCTGGCCCTGCTCGGACCGGCTCAGGCCACCGTTTATTCCAATGCTGCGCCCCATTCTGATTCTCTGTATTACTTTGGCTCTGCCGCTACCGACAGCAGCACTTTTGGCCAGCACTTTGTTGCGCCATCAGAAAAGCTGGAAAGTTTTGTGTTTCATGCGCAGGAAGGCTACCGCGGCTATCTGAATTTTGTGATTGCCAGCTGGGACGGGCAAAAAGCAGTGGGCAATCCGCTCTTTACCCGCAGCAATATTTTTTATAACGCCAGCGCGGAAGAGATTGGTTCCAGTGCCATTAATCTGGCGCTGACTGCCGGCAAGGAATATGTCGCGTTTATTACCACGGCAGGCGTGACTAACCCGGTGTCGTATGTGCAAATGTTCGGCTCGAACAGCAATGGCGGCTTAAGCGGTAATTTTGCTTCGCTCAGCTCAGGCAATACCAACCCGCTGAGCATGAACGATGCATGGCAAAATAACCCGGTCAGCATGTCTTATACCGCCAGCTTTTCTGCCCCGGTACCGGAGCCGGAAACCTATGCACTGATGGGTCTGGGTCTGGTTGCCCTTTTTGCCCGCCAGCGCAAACTTAAAGCAGGTAAAAGTGCTGAATAAGCAGCAGAGCCAGGATTGAATAGCCGGCGGCCAGAATATCATCCAGCATCACCCCAAGGCCGCCGGGCACCCTGAGATCAAACCAGCAGATCGGCCAGGGTTTCACAATATCAAAAAAGCGGAACACGGCAAAAGCCACCGCCCAGCC
>JBOFGM010000341.1:0-2582 GCA_051649105.1 Iodobacter sp.
AAAAGTGGCCGCACAAAATGCACATTTTTCTATGCGGCGTATTCGTAATCCCGCAGAAATATGGCCTATTTTTAAAGAGTTATTTAAAAAAGTCAGCGCAAGGGAGGCAGCATGAGCACCCGCACGCGAAAAACGCGCTTAAAGAAAACGCTGTCGACGGGCTCGGAATGGTCATTTGAACTGATTGATGATTATTACCGGGAAATAGCGCGCATCGCCGCCGACTTTGGTCTGGATACCTATCCCAGCCAGCTGGAGGTGATTTCTGCTGAGCAAATGATGGATGCCTATGCGTCTGTGGGCATGCCGGTGATGTATAACCACTGGAGTTATGGCAAGCATTTCTTATCCACGCAAAAGTCATATCAGCGCGGGGCCATGGGGCTGGCTTATGAGATTGTGATTAATTCCAGCCCTTGTATTGCCTATTTAATGGAAGAAAACACCATGACGATGCAGGCGCTGGTGATTGCGCATGCAGCCTTTGGCCATAATTCTTTTTTTAAAGGCAATTACTTATTTAAAAGCTGGACCGATGCTTCTGCCATTATTGATTATCTGGTTTTTGCCAAAAACTATATTTCCCAGTGTGAGCAGCGATACGGCGAGGGCAAGGTAGAAGAACTGCTGGATTCTTGCCATGCTCTGATGAATTACGGCGTGGACCGGTATAAACGGCCGCAAAAGTTGTCGCTCTCGTCTGAGCGCAGCCGTCAGGCAGAGCGGGAGAATTATCAGCAGTCGCAAATTAATGAATTATGGCGCACTTTGCCAAAGCGTGCGGCTGAGGTGAAATCACAGCAGGAAAGCCGTTTTCCATCTGAGCCACAGGAAAATCTGCTTTATTTTATTGAAAAATACGCGCCTTTATTAGAGCCATGGCAAAGAGAAATTGTGCGGATTATTCGTAAAATCGCCCAATATTTTTATCCGCAGCGGCAAACTCAGGTGATGAATGAGGGCTGGGCCACATTCTGGCATTACACCTTGCTCAATCAAATGTATGACGAGGGGCTGGTTGACGATGCCTTTATGATGGAGTTTTTGCACAGCCATACCAATGTGGTCTTTCAGCAGCCGGTGGGCAGCAAATGGTTTAATGGCATCAACCCCTATGCGCTGGGTTTTGCCATGTTCCGGGATATACGGCGAATGTGTGAGGAGCCGACGGAGGAGGATAAAGCCTGGTTTCCGGAGTTGGTGAATACCGACTGGAAAAAAACGCTGGATTTTGCCATGCGCAATTTTAAAGATGAGAGTTTTATTTTGCAGTATCTCTCGCCTAAATTAATTCGCGAATTCCGCTTATTTGCCATTGTGGACGATGATTATTTGCCAAAATTAAAAGTGGCAGCCATTCACGATGATGCAGGATACCGGGAAATCAGGCAAAAACTGGCAGAGCAATATAATCTGGCGGGCAGGGAGCCCAATATTCAGATTTATGAGGCCAATACCATGGGGGATCGCTCGCTCACCCTGCGGCATTATCAATATCAGCGCCGTCCGCTGGGAAACAGTGTGCATGAGGTGTTAAAGCATATTTCGCGGCTGTGGGGGTTTTCGGTAAAACTCGATAGCGTGGATGAAAAAGGGCGGGTATTGCTCAGTTATGAATGTAAATTGGAAAAAAGAGGCGGCAGCTGATTATGGCTGCAGATGATTCAGGCAATAAAAAACGGCAATCCAAAGATTGCCGTTTTTATATGCAGCTGCTAATTAATCGCGGGGATTAGTTAACACCAACAACAGTCACTTTTACTGCAGCCACGATTTCGTGGTGCAGTGCCAGTTCTACGTCGTATTCGCCGATTTGCTTGAAAGGACCTTCAGGCAGACGAACTTCAGACTTAGCCACTTCAAAGCCAGCAGCAACGAATGCTTCGGCGATGTCTTGTGTGCTCACGGAACCGAACAGACGGCCATCAACACCGGCTTTTTGTTCGATCGATACTGCTGCGCCTTCCAGCTTAGCAGCACGTTCTTGAGCAGCAACAATGATTTCAGCCTGACGGGCTTCGAGCTCAACACGACGAGCTTCGAATTCAGCCAGGTTGGCAGCTGTTGCGCGCTTTGCTTTGCCTTGTGGTACTAAGAAGTTACGTGCGTAACCATCTTTTACCTTAACCACATCACCAAGACCACCTAAGTTTGCTACTTTTTCGAGCAGAATGATTTGCATGTTTATTCCCTCGGCTTAGTGTGGGTCGGTGTATGGTAACAGCGCAAGCAGACGAGCAACTTTAATTGCTTCTGACAGTTGACGCTGGAACTTGGCTTTAGTGCCAGTAATACGTGCCGGGATGATCTTACCGTTTTCAGAGATAAAGTCTTTTAACAGAGCGATATCTTTATAATCCACGTGGGCGATGCCTTCGGCGGTGAAGCGGCAGAATTTTTTCCGCTTAAACAAATGACGCGACATGATAAACCTCAATTCAACAATTCAAATTCTACGAGATGCAACACAAGCTCATTGCGGTAACGATTACTTTTTGCGGCGAAAAAACCTTTGCAGGCTATGCGTTGCCCTGTGGTTACAGAAGCAAGCAGGGCTGCAATTTCACCCAGTGCCATTACAG
>JBOFGM010000342.1:0-2079 GCA_051649105.1 Iodobacter sp.
AATAAACATGACTCGAATATCATCAGGTAACTTTTTCCTGCAATTTATTCGACTAAAATAGCAGAGATACCTCTGGAGCAATGCATGGACATACCTTCACGCCCCAGGCCCACTAAAGCTTCGCGCCCTGCCTCTGCCCCCCGGTTCATTTTTGAATCCCGGGCCGCACTGGACCGGATCTTAAGTAAGTCAGATTCCTATGCTGGAGCTTTCCCAAGCCTTATTGGCAGCATTGTCGACCATCTGGGCCATGCCTGTGATCTGAATCGCAATGTGGTGATCGGCATGATTATGCTGCGCCAGGATGGCACCTATGCGATCCGCCATGCCGTTAATGTGGCTTGCGTGGTGGAGCTTGCCCTGCGTGACTTAGGCCGCTCGCCCGCAGAGCGCCGGCCGGTGGTGGCTGCTGCCCTGACCATGAATATTGGTATGTATGCGATCCAGGAAAAACTGTCCAGCCAGTCCGGGCCGCTGACAGAAGAACAACGTCAGTTAATGCAGGCTCATCCGGTGGAAGGGCGCGATATTCTGCGCAAGCTGGGCGTAACCGATCCGCTCTGGCTGGAATATGTCTTACAGCACCACGAAGTGCCGGATGGCAGTGGCTATCCGCAGAAACTATCTGGCGATGTGATCCATTTTGAAGCCCGCTTAATTGGCATTGCCGATCGCTATTGCGCCATGCTGACGCGTAATGCCTGGCGTCGCGGGCAGCTTTCTGATCTGGCACTGCTGACGTCCCTTTCCGGCGCTGAAAACAGCATTGATCTGAAGCTGGGACGCTTATTTGCCCAGACCATGGGGCTTTATCCGCCCGGTGCCGTGGTGCAATTGGTCAATGGTGAAGTTGGCATTGTGAAGCGCCCGGGGCGCAGTGAACAAACGCCCTTTGTGGCCGCTATTTTTAATAAAAACTGGGAACCGCTGCTCAATATTATTGAGCGGGACAGCGAAGATATTGATTACAGCATTATCGGCGTACTGGAAGGCCAGCGGGTGGCCGGCCTCGTGCCCATGGAAGATGTCTGGGGCCCCGATGCAACGGGCGCATAGTGGCTTTAAACGGGATCAATACGCCCCCCTGAGCCAGATCCACACAGAATCAGAGCACATTCATAAATAAATAACACAAAGTGTATTGATTAACTATTTCCCTTGGCGCAAAATATACACACTGCGTAAAAAGGGAAATAAAATGCTATCCGCTCAACAGTCCACTCTTCGCGATGCGATGCGAACTCTTAATCTGACCCGTGATGCGCTGACCGAGCGTCTGGGCGTCAGCCGCCGTGCTTTAGACAGCTGGCTGCTGCCGGATGATTCTAATGAACACCGCAGCATGCCGACGATTGTTGAGCGTTTTCTGGCAGAAATCCTCAGCCAGGAAAGCAAACCCAATACCATTCAAAATATTGGCCCTGCCTCTGCCCAGTGGGCACCTCACCTTTTATCCGTTGAACAATTTAACCGCGAATCACTGGAAGAACTGTTCCGCGTAGCCGATATTATGCAGCCCGTGGCCCGCCGGCAAAAAACCTGCCGTGTGCTGGAAGGCGCGGTGCTGGCCAATCTGTTTTTTGAAGCCAGTACCCGCACCCGGATCAGCTTTGGTGCCGCTTTCTGCCGTCTTGGCGGCTCGGTGTGTGATACCACCGGCTTTACCTTTTCTTCCATGGCCAAAGGTGAATCCATTTATGACACCAGCCGGGTAGTCAGCGGATACGCCGATGTGATCGTGGTGCGACACCCGGAACTGGGTGCCGTGGCCGAATTTGCCGAAGCCAGCAATATTCCGATTATTAATGGCGGTGACGGCCCGGGCGAGCATCCGACTCAGGCCCTGCTGGATCTTTACACCATGGAGCGCGAATTTTCGCGCCTGAATAAGCTGATCGATGGCAGCCATATTGCACTGGTCGGTGATTTAAAACATGGCCGCGCCGCGCACTCGCTGGCTAAATTACTGGGCCTCTATAAAGGGCTGAAAATCACCCTGCTGGCCCCTGCCGGGCTGGAAATGCCGGCCAGTATTCTGGATGCCGCCAGCCGCAATGGCAATACCCTGCATTGCACCGA
>JBOFGM010000343.1:0-5510 GCA_051649105.1 Iodobacter sp.
AACGGCACCTCCACCTCCAATAAAATTGTCTGGCACTCAACCGTAGCCCCAGGCGACGTGGTGATGGTCGATCGCAACTGCCATAAATCGATTTTGCATTCCATTATGATGATGGGCGCTGTACCGGTCTTTTTAATGCCAACGCGCAATCATTACGGCATTATCGGCCCGATTCCAAAAAGTGAATTTGAGCCGGAAAATATCCGCAAAAAAATGATGGATAATCCGTTTGCGCGTGAAAAGCTGCTGGCCGACCCAAGCTTTAAGCCACGTATTCTGACGATCACCCAGTCTACTTACGACGGCATTATGTATAACGTCGAAGAAATCAAAGGCATGCTCGATGGCGAAATCGATAGCCTGCACTTTGACGAAGCATGGCTGCCACATGCCGCATTCCATGAGTTTTATGGTGATTACCACGCCATTGGCGAAGATCGCCCGCGCTGCAAAGAATCCATGGTATTCGCTACCCAGTCGACGCATAAACTGCTGGCAGGTTTAAGCCAGGCTTCGCAAATTCTGATTCAGGATCCGGAAAACCGGAAGCTGGACCGGGATCTCTTTAACGAAGCCTACTTAATGCACACCTCCACCAGCCCGCAATATTCCATTATTGCGTCCTGCGATGTGGCGGCAGCCATGATGGAAGCACCGGGTGGCACCGCTCTGGTTGAAGAATCCCTGGTTGAAGCGCTGGATTTCCGCCGCGCCATGCGCAAAGTGGACGAAGAATATGGTGATGAATGGTGGTTTACCGTTTGGGGCCCGGATGATCTGACCGACGAAGGCCTGGATCACCGCGATGCCTGGATGCTTAAATCCGGGGACAACTGGCACGGCTTTGGCGATATCGCCGATGGCTTTAATATGCTGGACCCGATTAAAGCCACCATTCTGACTCCGGGACTGGATCTGGACGGTAAGTTCTCTGAGACCGGTATTCCGGCCAGCATTATCACCAAGTATCTGGCTGAACATGGCGTGGTGATTGAAAAATGCGGCCTGTATTCCTTCTTTATTATGTTTACCATCGGCATTACCAAGGGCCGCTGGAACACCCTGGTGGCGGCCTTACAGCAATTTAAAGATGATTACGACAGAAATGCACCGCTGTGGCGCATTCTGCCAAAATTTATTGCTCAGTATCCGCAATACGAGCGAATTGGTCTTAAAGATCTTTGTCAGCAAATCCACGGCATTTATCGCTCCCACGATGTGGCCCGTCTGACTACGGATATGTATTTATCCAATATGGAACCGGCAATGAAACCGGCCAAAGCCTTTGCCAAAATGGCCCACCGGGAAATCGACCGGGTACCTATTGATGAGCTGGAAGGCCGGATTACCGCCGTGATGCTGACACCGTATCCGCCTGGTATTCCACTCTTGATCCCGGGTGAAGTATTCAACAAGACAATTGTGGATTACTTGAAATTTGCCCGTGATTTCAATAAGCGCTTCCCAGGCTTTGAAACCTATATCCATGGTCTTGTGGCCGATAAGAGCAGCGGCGAAACCCGCTACTTTATGGATTGCGTCAGACCGTAACAGCACCGGGGGAGGAAAAGCCGGCTTACGCCTGTGCTTTTCCCTCCCCTCCCCGTATATAAGTTGTAATCCCGGGTAAACAAAGGCTACAAACAAAGTAGCTCCTTTGCGCCCCCTGGGATTGCCGCGATGAATTTCCCTCCCTCAGAAATCCAGATTTTCAGTGCTTTGCTGATCAGCGGGCTGCTTTTGGGCGCCCTGCTGTATTACAAAGTGCGCGCCAGCCGCAAGCGGCTGTTTAATAGTATTTTGCTGCTGACTTTTGGCACGCTGGGCTTATGGGTTGCCGAGCAAATGGATTTCTATGGCTGGACCAATCCGGCCAGAGCGGCACATGAAGCCTTTATGGTGGTGCTTGGCTTTGCCGTGATCCGCTATTGGGGCATGCTGATTTTTCAGCTGATCGCCCCGCTGTTTCGCCGGGCTCCGCCACGCATTTTAGAAGACCTGCTGGAAGCCGTTGCCATGCTGGGCTGGGCCTTTTACCGCCTGCATCTGGCCGGCCTGCAACTGGGGCAACTGGTTACCACCTCCGCCGTCATTACCGCCGTACTGGCTTTTGCCATGCAAGACACGCTGGGCAATATTCTGGCCGGGCTGGCGCTGCATCTGGATAATTCCATTGAGCAGGGCGACTGGATCAGCGTGGGGGATCTGACCGGCCGGGTGGTGGATTTATCCTGGCGGGCCACCCGGGTTGAAACCCGTAATGGCGAAACGGTGATTATCCCCAATGCAGCCCTGATGAAAGGTCAGTTTCAGCTATTGGGTAAGCGGGTGGATAAACCCTTAGCCTGGCGGCGCTGGGTCTGGTTTGAAGTCGGGCTGGACACCCTGCCCACGCAGATTATTCAGCTGGTTGAATCGGCCATCCGCGAAGCCGCTCCACCCAATGTGGCCATCAATCCTGCCCCGTCCTGCCTCTTAATGAATGTGGAAAAAGGCACCGCCCGCTATGCGGCCCGTTATTGGCTGACCGATTTACTCAATGATGATCCGACCGACTCGCAAATCCGCACCCTGATTGATGCCGTTTTACGCCGCAACAGCCTGCGGCTTTCTTCCCCGCAATATAAAGTATTTATCACCCAGGAAAACGAGCGCTACTTTGAAGGCCGGCATAAGCTGCATACGCAGGAGCGGCTGGGGGTATTACAAAAGCTGGAGCTTCTGGCCTCATTAACAGAGGAAGAGCTGCATACCTTAGCCGACCGGCTGCGCTTTACCCCCTATGTGGCGGGGGATGTGATGATCCGCCAGGGCGAACAGGTGGAATGGCTGTATATCCTGATCAAAGGCGAAGCCGAAGCCTGGGTGCAACCCGCCCGTGGCGAGCGCAAACTACTGGCCAAGCTGGGGCCGGGCAGTTTTTTTGGCGAAATGGGGCTGATGACCGGCACCGCAATTCAGGCCACGGTGATCGTCAGCAGCAATGTGGAATGCTATCGCATCGATAAAGAGTCTTTTCAACATATCTTACTGGCCCGCCCGGAGCTGGCCGGGGTGTTTTCTGAGGTACTGGCCAAACGCCAGGCCGAAGAACATATCTTACTGCAGGACGAAGGCAATCTGATTATCCCAACCGCCCGCTCAGAAATACTGGCTAAGCTGCAGCATTTTATTGGTCTGAACCGCAATGTTTAACCGTTCTGCCGGCAGCGCCGGCAATCGGTAAAACCCTGCCGTTCAGAAGGTTATTTTTTCTTTCCTGCCAGAAGAGTTCCAGCGGCCCTTGAAATTAACCGCCTGCCACCCCCATCTATTACGGTAAGAACAAATTATGGAGGTGAAAAGCATGCGCTTTGATAAACTGACCACAAAATTTCAACAAGCCATTGGTGACGCACAAAGCAGTGCCAATGCCCACGACAATCCCTATATCGAACCCCAACATGTACTGGCCTCCCTGCTGGCCGATACAGATTCCGGCACCGCCGCCCTGCTGGCCCGTGCCGGTGTGCATGTTAATGCCCTGAAAGCAGCACTGACCGCAGCCATTGAGCGCCTGCCCAAAGTAACGGGAAATGAGGGCGATATCAGTGTTTCTAAAGAGCTGAGCAATTTACTGAACCTGACGGATAAAGCCGCCTTAAAGCGGGATGATCAGTTTATTTCCAGCGATCTGTTTTTATTGGCACTCGCCTCAGATAAAGGCGAAACCGGCCGTCTGCTGAAAGAAAATGGCGGTAATAAAGAAGCGCTGGCAGCGGCCGTGGAAGCGGTTCGCGGCGGACAAAGTGTTGACAGCTCGGACGCCGATCAAAATCGTGAAGCGCTGGATAAATATTGCATGGATCTGACCGAGCGCGCCAAAGCAGGCAAGCTCGACCCGGTGATCGGCCGCGATGATGAAATCCGCCGTGCCATGCAGGTCTTGCAGCGCCGGACTAAAAACAATCCGGTGTTAATTGGTGAGCCCGGCGTCGGTAAAACGGCCATTGTTGAAGGGCTGGCGCAGCGGATTGTCAATGGTGAAGTGCCTGAATCACTGAAATCCAAACGGGTTCTGGTACTGGATCTGGCTTCTTTACTGGCCGGCACCAAATATCGCGGTGAATTTGAAGAACGTCTTAAAGCCGTGCTGAACGAGCTGGCCAAAGACGAAGGCAATACCATTATCTTTATCGACGAGCTGCATACCTTAGTGGGCGCCGGTAAAACCGAAGGCTCGATGGATGCCGGTAATATGCTCAAACCTGCGCTGGCGCGTGGCGAGCTGCATTGCATCGGTGCCACCACGCTGGATGAATACCGTAAATATGTGGAAAAAGATCCGGCTCTGGAGCGGCGTTTTCAAAAAGTGCTGGTCGATGAGCCCAGCGTGGAAGCCACCATTGCCATTTTGCGCGGATTACAAGAAAAGTACGAAATCCACCATGGCGTAGAAATCACCGATCCGGCCATTGTGGCGGCAGCAGAACTCAGCCACCGCTATATCACCGATCGCTTTCTGCCCGATAAAGCCATTGATTTGATTGATGAGGCCGCCGCCAAAATCAAAATGGAGATCGACTCCAAGCCTGAGGTGATGGATAAGCTGGACCGGCGGATTATTCAGCTCAAGATTGAGCGCGAAGCGGTGAAGCGTGAAAGAGATGAGGCTTCTAAAAAACGCCTGTCGCTGATTGAAGAAGAAAGCGAGCGGCTGGAAAAAGAATATTCCGATCTGGAAGAAATATGGAAAGCAGAAAAAGCCAGCGTTCTGGGCAGCCAGGCAATCCGCGAAGACATTGAGAAGGTAAAGCTGGCCATGGATGCCGCCCAGCGCCGTGGTGAATGGGATAAGGCCAGTGAGCTGCAATATGGTCAGCTGCCACAACTGGAAGCCAAGCTAAAAGCCGCCGAAGCCAGCGAAGCCACCGGCGGCAAGTTAAAACTGCTGCGCACCCAGGTGGGCGCAGAAGAAATTGCCGAAGTGGTCAGCCGTGCCACCGGTATTCCGGTCAGCCGCATGCTGCAAGGTGAGCGCGATAAACTGCTGGCCATGGAAAACGCCTTACATCAAAAGGTGGTGGGTCAGGCCGAAGCAGTCCGTCTGGTGTCCGACGCCATCCGCCGCTCCCGGGCGGGTCTTTCCGACCCTAACCGCCCTTATGGCAGCTTTTTATTCCTCGGGCCAACCGGGGTGGGTAAAACCGAGCTGACCAAGGCGCTGGCCGAGTTTTTATTTGATTCGGCCGACCATTTAATTCGTCTCGATATGAGCGAATTTATGGAAAAACACAGTGTTTCCAGACTGGTCGGCGCGCCTCCGGGCTATGTGGGCTATGAAGAAGGCGGCTATTTAACCGAGGCCGTGCGCCGCAAACCCTATAGCGTGATCTTGCTGGATGAAGTTGAAAAAGCCCATCCGGATGTCTTGAATCTCCTGCTGCAGGTGCTCGATGACGGCCGCCTGACCGATGGTCAGGGCCGCACAGTGGACTTTAGAAACACCGTGGTGGTGATGACCAGTAATT
>JBOFGM010000344.1:0-9267 GCA_051649105.1 Iodobacter sp.
CGGGCGGAGCCTGCAAGATCCAGTGCCGTGCCATGATCGACCGAAGTACGGATCACGGGCAGGCCCAGGGTAATATTGATGCCATGGCCAAAGCTGGCGTATTTAAGCACCGGCAGGCCCTGATCATGGTACATCGCCAGTACGGCGTCACCTGTGGCCAGAATATTACGATTAAACAGGGTATCGGCGGGTAACGGGCCGATCAGCGTCATGCCTTCCTGACGCAGCTGATCCAGTACCGGGATAATGATATCGATTTCTTCTGTGCCCAGATGGCCGGACTCACCGGCATGCGGGTTCAGCCCCGCCACAATAATCCGTGGTGAGGGTATGCCAAATTTATGCTGCAGATCATGCTGCAAAATACGCAGAGTACGGGTTAATGAATCGGCGGTGATCGCCGCAGCGACTTCTTTGATGGGCAGATGGGTGGTCGCCAGCGCCACGCGCATACCGCCACCGGCCAGCATCATCACAACCTGCTCTGTTTTAGTGCGCTCAGCCAGATATTCGGTATGGCCAAAGAAAAACCGGCCTAAGGCTGCGCCGTCATTGATCACCCCTTTATGAATCGGGGCGGTCACCATGGCGGCAAATTCTCCGCTGACGCAACCATCACAGGCCCGGTCTAACAGATTTAATACATAACGGGCATTGCCGGTATTGAGCTCTCCGGCTTCGCAAGGGGCTGTCAGCGGGATATGCAAAACAGAAACGGGTGCGTCGTTGTCTGGTGAATAATCCGGCCAGCGGGCATCTGTGCCGCAAATTTGCGCCCGTTCCTGCAGCAAGGCTTTATCGCACAGAATGACCAGTTTGCAAGCCAGCTCTTCCCTTGCTGCCAGCATGGCGGCAATTTCCGGACCGATACCAGCTGGCTCGCCACTGGTTAAGGCAATGCACTGCAGTGATGGCTTGTTCATTCTGGTTACACAGCTTTAGTTTTTTTTAAACACGACCCCGCCAGGCCGCATCACCAGACAAAAAGACGCGGAGGGCGGGGCGCAGATCAGTGAATGGATTACTCGTCTTTTAAACGTAAATCAACAAACGCTCTGTCGCGCTGCTGACGAAGCCAGTCTTCAAACTGCTCTTCACTCTTACGTTGTTTTAATTCATTGCGGACACGGAAGCGCTCACGCTCTTTGGTCATATCTTGTGAGCGGCGTTCCAGCACCTGAATCAGATGCAAACCAAATGGCGACTGAATAATCGGGCTGACTTCATTGGGTTTCAGCGCATTCATTGCGGTTTCAAATTCCGGCACGGTTTCGCCCGGAGTCAGCCAGCCTAAATCGCCGCCTTTGCTGGCGCTGCCATCATCGGAATACAGACGGGCCAGCTCTTCAAACTGACTGCCGTGTTTCAGGCGGTCAGCCAGCTGAGCCAGACGCTGACGGGCATCGGTTTCTGAAACCAGCTCGTTGGTACGAATCAGAATATGGCGGGCATGGGTTTGCTCGACCACGGTTTTTTGTTCCTGACTGCGTGTTTCCAGCAGTTTTACAATATGAAAGCCGCCAGGACTGCGAACCAGATCGGTGATTTCACCCGGCTTTAGTTTTTCCAGCAGCTGGGTAAAGGCCGGTGGCAAGGAGCCTGCCGCACGCCAGCCTAATAAACCACCACCGGTGGCATCCGGTGCACTGGAATAAACCGCAGCGACCGCAGAGAAGTCTTTGCCGGATTCAATTTCCTGACGCGCAGCCAGGGCACGGGTGCGTTTGGCAGAAATTTGTTCCGGGCTGGCGTTTTCCGGCAGTGGAATCAAAATATGCGCCAGGCGGAATTCACGTTGCTCTTTACCATGGCTCAGCTTGATATATTCATCGATCTCGTTATCGCTGATCACGATGCGATTATCGATTTCACGCTCTCTTAAGCGGGTCAGCATGATTTCGCGGCGGATATCTTCACGAAACGATTTCCAGCTGGTGCCTTGTTTGGCCAGTGTTTCGCGAAATTGCGAGATGGACATCTTATTTTGCTCTGCCATCCGGCTCATTGCGCGTTCGAGCTGGCTGTCATCAATACGAATCCCGATCTGCTCGGCATACTGAACTTGCACCAGATCCAGAATCATCCGGTCCAGTACCTGCTGCTTTAATACAGAAACGGGCGGCAGAGTGATCTTCTGGGCGGCCATATTTTTCTGAATGCTGGCAATGCGATCACTCAGCTCTTGCTGGGTAATCACATTTTTATTGACCACGGCAACAATACGATCGATGGTTTGAATCGAGGCTGAGGCCAGTTGGGCAGTGCCGATCAGGGCAACAAGCGCTAAGGCGCGGGAAACGTGACGCAGCTTCATATAATCAGTAGACCTTGCTGTAGGTATCGGTATAACCAGGAATAGTCTGGCGCAACACATCAATTGGGTTGCTGCCTAAACCACCCAGTCCGCCCAGCTCAAGCAGGGCGAAGAAGTTGGTGTTGAATGTGCCGTCATTAGTAATGTAGCGCTGAGCGGCAAACCGCAATGCCCAGCAGCCGGCATTATATTCAAACCCACCCAGAGTTTCCAAAGCCTTGTTGTCTCTCAGGGAATAGTTGGCACGGCCAATGGCGTACCATCCGCCTCCCAGCGGCCACTGTCCGGAGAAGTCCAGCTGCTCAATATTATTATTACGGCTTTGGATATAACGCATATTCAGTGCGCGAAAAGCGCCCGGGCTCCAGCCTAAATTAATATCGGAGCGTATGGTGGCGTCATCTTTGGCATTGTATTGCAGGCTGTAGCCCACCATAAAATCACGCCAGACCTGACCACTGACCGATAGTAATAAGTCAGAGCTGGTGGCCTCATCCGGCCGGCCGGGTGCATCCAGCGTCACTCTTTGATCCGAAAAATAGAAGCGCTGGCCAATAGTGGCACGGACACGTTCCATCCCGGTGGAGGATTCATACAGCCGGGAAGACAGCGCCAGGGTCAGTTGATTCGCATCATTAATCCGGTCATTACCGGAGAACTGATTTTCGGAAAACATTTGTGCAAAAGAAAAGTCAGTAATGGCCGAATCAAAATTAGGCAGTTTAGACTGATCGCGGTACGGGATATAGGTGTAAAAAGCCCGCGGCTCCAGCGTTTGCGTATATTCCTGGCCGGCAAAACTGCTTTCTTTTTCAAAATACAGGCCGCCATCCAGGCTGAAGATCGGCACGGTGCGGTTTTCTGTGCTGCTGACCTGATCGCTGCCATTGGCATGTAACTGGTAGCTGGTGGCATGCACGCCGAGCTTAGGCTTAATAAAGCCATAGGACCCTACAAAGGGCATGCTGATTTCTGGTTTTACCCAGACACGGGAGCCATTGATCTTGCTGGAATGCTCAAATTGAGTGGCTTCTGCCGTGATATTCAGCAGAACGCCTTTAATTAAGTCGGGTGATGCTGAAAAGCCCAGTTGCGGCACACGGGCATAGGGCTCGTCGACCGGATTGGTGGTGCTTTGAATGGTCTGAAAGCGCTGCCAGCGGGCAAAAGTCTGAAAGTTATCCCCGCGGTAGCTGAGTACGGCTTCGCGCGGCAGATTGGTTTGCGAGGCAACGCTTAAACGGTCACCAAAATCGTTAAAGTACTCATCATCTGAAACTTGCTGAATATTTAAACTCAGGTTCAGGCGATCGGTCAGGGCTTGCTGATGCTGAAAGACGATACTGCTGCGGCTGGTGCCTGTGACCGAATCATTGGCCAGGTTTTCAACTTTCAGCGTGCCGGCATACTCGGGCTGCAGATAGCGGAATTCGCCACCCAGCATCACGCCACGGCGCGACATATAGCGCGGTGTCAGGGTGAAATCGTAATTGGGCGCAATATTCCAGTAAATCGGCGTATTGAGTTCCAGACCATTACGGTTGCTACTACTGAATGAGGGGGCCAGAAAACCGGTTTGCCGGTTGCTGTTCAGCGGAAAATTCATCCAGGGCATATACATGATCGGCGCGCCCTTAAACTCCAGCCACGCGTGATGCGCCACACCCTGATTCTTTACGTAATCGAGTTCCAGCTCATTGGCATGCAAAAACCAGGCATTGTCGCCGGGCTGGCAGGTGGTAAAGCGGCCATCTTGCAGGCGGTATTTATCATCACCTTCAAATAACAGCTTTACGGCATCCCCGCGTCCCAGCCCCTGCGCCATCGCGTAATCCGGGCTGGTCAGCGTGCCATATTTTGTATCCAGTAAATAATCGAGCTGGTTGCCTTTCAGCACGTCCCCCTGGCGGTTCATCTCAACCTGGTCCCCGGCGGTGATGCGATTCGACTTTTGGTCGAATTTCGCCCACTCGGAGTCCACATCCAGATCGCCTCTGTGGAGTTGAACATTGCCTCTGGCCTCGGTTTCCCCCTGTGCAGTACCGACAACGGAGTCGGCCTCTACATTGACAGGAACGGGCTCGGCCGCCTGCGCCGTTGCACAAAGGAGTGCGGCGGCGATAACGGAGAGACGGAAATGAAATGGTGTGTGGGTCGCGGACATGCGGCCATCAGGAGCTGATAGAATTTGCAGATTCTACAGCAGAGCCAGCGCCTTACACCATGACTAGAACAGATTCCCTTCATTCATGGCTTACCGAAGTCACCGGTAATGCCCCAATTTCCTTAGAAATCGCCGCTGCAGACGCCAGTGTGCGTTGTTACTGGCGTGCTGTTTTTGCAGACCGCAGCCTGATTATTATGGATGCTTTGCCGGCCGTTTTTGATTGCCAGCCTTATTTATTAATGCAGCAACGCCTGTTAAATGCTGGTTTACCGGTGCCGGCGGTGCTGATGCAAAACCTTGAGCAGGGTTGGGTTGTGCTGGAAGATCTGGGGGACCAGACTCTGGCCAGCCTGATTAATCCGGAAAATGCCGCCAATTATTACCGTCAGGCGATTGCGCTGTTGGTGAAAATGCAAGTCAGCACGCCCGTGGACGATTTAGCGCCTTTTGATGGTGCATTTATGCAGCGCGAAATGGAAATTTGCCGCGAATGGTATTTTGGCCAGCAATTTGGGGTGACGCTGGAAGGCAAACAACTGGCGGTCTGGGAGCGCAGCTGTGCCCTGATTGTGGCGCAAAATATGAGCCAGCCCACCTTATTTATGCACCGCGATTTTCATTCCCGTAACTTAATGGTGAAAGACGATGCGCTGCGCCTGATCGATTTTCAGGATGCCGTACTGGGCCCGATTACCTACGATCTGGTTTCACTGCTTAAAGATGCTTACTTGGACTGGGACGAGTCTTTTGTACTGGATCTGGCGATTCGCTACTGGGAGCAGGCCCGTGATGCCGGCTTGCCTGTTCATGCAGATTTTGGCGATTTTTACCGCGCCTTTGAATGGCAGGGGCTGCAGCGCCATCTGAAAATTCTGGGCCTGTTTGCCCGTCTTAAATATCGTGATGGTAAAGAGCAATATCAGGCGGATTTACCCCGCGTCTTTGAATATGTTCGCAAAGTTTGCCTGCGCTACAGCGAGCTGACACCGCTGGGCCGTTTATTGTTAAATCTGCACGGAGAGCCGGTTGCCACCGGATTTACCTTCTGATGCGGGCCATGATTCTGGCCGCCGGGCGTGGCGAGCGGATGCGGCCTTTAACCGATCATTGTCCGAAACCCATGCTGGAAGTGGGTGGAGAGCCGCTGATCGGCTGGCATCTGCGACGTCTGGCCGCCGCCGGCATCACCGAGATCGTGATTAATCATGCCTGGCTGGGGGCCATGCTGGAGGAGCGTCTGGGTGATGGCCATGCTTATGGTGTACAGATTCGCTATTCCGCAGAAGAGAAGGCTCTGGAAACGGCCGGAGGCATTGCTAAAGCATTGCCTTTGCTGGGGGGCGAACCCTTTGCCGTGATTAATGGCGATGTTTTTACCGATTATGATTTTTCCCGTTTGCCTGCTGTGGCAAACCATCTGGATGGCCATCTGGGCCATCTGGTGATGGTGCCGAAAGCGGATTATCCCACCGGGCGGGATCTGGCCATTGATCAGCAAGGCCGGGCCTGCCTTTGTACGGAAGGGCTGCAGCCCATGACCTTTGCGGGTGTGGCCGTTTACCGGCCTGAATTCTTTGCCACACTGGAAGCCGGTCAGGCCGCAGCGTTGCTGCCTTTGTTTTTACAGGGCATGGCGCAACACCAGTTGCAGGCAGAGTCTTTTGCCGGGCAGTGGCTGGATGTGGGCACGGTGGAAAGGCTGAATCAGGCGGATCTTCAGGTGCGCGCCGCCATGAGGGCCGGATAACAAGCCAGGCTGTAAGCGATTGGACTTTTTGTATTTTAAAGAAGCCCGTTTTCCTGCTGATTGTTGGCCGGGAGACGGGCTTCTTTTTTGTGCGAGTAATAAGACCCATTCCTATTGCAGCGATGGAGGTATAAAATGCGACTGATTGCTAATCTCTTCTTGCTTCATCGTTTTGGGTAAGCCTTTATCCAGGTGCAAAGCGGTGTGGTCTGGTTTTTTATTCCTGTCTTAAAGGTGTACATATGAAATATCTGGCCCTTGCCGCTGCCGTGGCGTTGTCTGCCCAGGCTTATGCTGCTGAATATCCGATTGGTAAACCCACCATTAAAAACGGGATGGAGCTGGCTGCGGTTTATTTACAGCCGGTCAAAATGGATCCGGATGGCATGATGCGTAAGGCAGAAGCGTCAGATATTCACCTGGAAGCTGATATTCATGCCGCCAAGGGAAATCCGAATGGCTTTGGCGAAGGCGAGTGGGTGCCGTATCTGCTGATTAAATATGAGCTGCAAAAAGCAGGCAGCAAAAATGTGATCAAGGGCG
Source organism: Iodobacter sp. (assembly GCA_051649105.1). Taxonomy (GTDB): domain Bacteria; phylum Pseudomonadota; class Gammaproteobacteria; order Burkholderiales; family Chitinibacteraceae; genus Iodobacter. Next base: position 6,772 of record JBOFGM010000344.1, read on the forward strand.
ATTTTATGGCCATGGTCGCCAACGACGGCCCGCACTACGGTGACAATATTAAGCTGGAAGGCCCGGGCAAATACAAACTGAAATACACCATTTTGCCGCCATCAGAAAACCCGCATGCGCACTTTGGCCGCCATGTGGATAAAGAAACCGGTGTGGCTCCCTGGTTTAAAGCGTTTGATCTGAATTATGAATTCACCTATGCCGGTACAGGCAAAAAAGGTGGTTACTAAGCTTTTGGTCTGACCAATCAGCCCCCGGCATGTCCGGGGGCTTTGCGTTTTAATCCTGCTGGAGTCGGGTATGCGTTTTGTGATGGCAATGCTCTGTTGCACTTTGAGTCTGACGGCGTATGCCGAGGATCTGCTGACATTCAGAGTTGAGTTAAATGACGGGAAAATTTCACCCACACGGATTGAAGCGCCGGCAAAAACAAAATTTAAGTTAGTCCTGGTCAATAAGGGAAAAAGCGCCGCCGAGTTTGAAAGCCTGCCGCTGCGTAAAGAAAAAGTGCTTGGCCCCGGCGTGGAATCCTTTGTGGTGATTCAGGGCGCATCCGCTGGCGAATATATCTATTTTGATGATTTTCATCCGCAGGCCCGCGGTGTGATTGTCGTGAAGTAAGTGCCGTAAAAGCGTTAGCGGGATATTTGCAGTAGTAATAAAAAGGCTGAATCATGGAACAAGTAGCATTTATTGTCTGGCGCGAAAGCGTGGAAGCACTGCTGGTAGTGGGCATCTTATATGCCTGGTTGCGCGCCAATCCGGTGGCAGGTCAGCGCGGTATGGCCTATCTCTGGGGCGGAGTCGGCCTCGGGCTGGTCTTATCCGGCTTATTGGCGCTGACTCTACTGGGGGTTTCCAGCTGGCTGGATGAAACGGCTCAGGAGTACTTTCAGGCGGCAATGCCTTTGGTCGCCGCGGTGCTGATTGTGCAAATGGTGGTCTGGATGCGTAAAAATGGCCGCAGCCTGAAGCGGGAGCTGGAGGGGGGGCTTGCCAGTAATGCGGCAGAGAAAAACTGGTGGGGGCTGCTGTTCCTGGTGGCACTGGCCGTGGCGCGTGAAGGCAGTGAAACGGTGGTGTTTTTATACGGCAGTGTGGTGGGTAATCATGATGGCGGATCACTGGCGCTGGCGGGTATTGGCGGCTTTATAGCTGCACTGGCGACGTTTCAGCTGTTGCAGCTGGGTGGCAAATGGATTTCATGGCGCTGGTTTTTTAAGATCACAGAAATCTTATTGTTACTGCTGGCTGGCGCCATGCTGAATGCAGGGGTTGAGCATTTAATCGGGATGGGCGTATTGCCTGCGGTGATTGATCCCTTATGGGACAGCTCTTCCTGGCTGGATGACAGCGCCAGTATCGGCAAACTTCTGGCTGATTTTGCCGGTTATCGCTCGCATCCTGCCCTGTCTCTGCTGGTGATCTGGGGCGGCTACTGGGTTGGCACCTCTTTATTGCTGCGCCGGGTGAGTCGGACTGCTTAATGAATATATTGAATACGCGTACTGCTCAGTTCGGCAACTTTTTACGGGACCACGCCCATTGGCTGCGCAAGCTGCAATGGGTGGTGGTGATCTTTTATTTATCACTCTTGATTATTCCGACTTTTGTCAGCCTGCCGGATGAAAGCGCCCGGGCTTTTAATCATCTGGTGATCTTTGCCCAGTTTGCCTTTTGGGGTATCTGGTGGCCGTTTGTATTGATCTCGATGCTGCTGATGGGCCGGGTCTGGTGTGGCTGGTTTTGCCCGGAAGGCATGCTGACCGAATGGGCCAGTGAGCGCGGGCGTAATCATTCGATTCCCCGCTGGATCCGCTGGCAGGGCTGGCCCTTTGTCGCCTTTGCCTGTACCACCGTTTATGGTCAGCTGGTCAGTGTGTACCAATATCCGCTGGCGGCCATGCTGGTGCTGGGCGGCTCAACGCTTGCCGCGTTGGGGGTGGGCTATTGGTATGGCAAAAATAAGCGGGTGTGGTGCCGCTATTTATGTCCGGTTAATGGCGTATTTAATTTACTCGCCAAATTAGCTCCATGGCATTACAAGGTGGATGCGGATAACTGGCAAAAAGGTAAAGTGATTGCGGTGAATTGCGCGCCGCTGCTGCCGTTAAGAAATATGCAGGGTGCCAGCGAATGCCATATGTGCGGCCGCTGCAGTGGTCACCGCGGAGCCATTGCGCTGACGGTGCGCTCTCCGGAAGCAGAAATTACCCAGGTCGCCAAAGGCAGTGGCTGGGAAACCGCGCTGATTCTTTTTGGCTTAATGGGACTGGCTGTCGGGGCATTTCAATGGACTGCCAGCCCGTGGTTTGTACAAATCAAGCCGCTGGTGGCCGAATGGCTGGTGAATCACGATATTTTCTGGCCGCTGGAAGATTCCGCACCATGGTGGATTCTGACGCATTATCCAGAGGTGAATGACAGCTTTTCCTGGCTCGATGGTGCTCTGATTGTGGCCTATATCGGCAGCAGCATGCTGTTTCTGGGCGGCAG
>JBOFGM010000345.1:0-1637 GCA_051649105.1 Iodobacter sp.
AACAGGAATCTGCCCCGCCTGCTAAAACAATTTTTTTAACAGCCGGTAATAACCCACAGGCGCCGCCGATTGCCGACCAGTGATGCGTGTGGCGCTGCATTGAATCAGCCACTGGCTGCTCAGCGCAGAAAGTTGCTGATTAATCCCGTCAATCACCGCGCTGGGATTACTGATTTTGGCCTTGCTGATCAGCTCAACACTGGTGCACTGGCGCTGTTTTTGCAGCAAAGCGCAAACGCGCTGCTCCTCTGGCGTCAGAGTAAGCTGACTAAATGGATGTACGGGCATAAGTAAGATTTCAGTGGCTTGGCTGACTATTGTGGCATGACCTTGCAAAGATGCACAGCCGCAGACCCGGTATCAGCGTCTGCGATCGGGGCACCAGCTCCTGCATTTGCCCCGCCATCCGCACTTTAATCAGCCATACCGATCACACATCAACATCTCCCGGACTCAGCACCTCAGGCAACCCGCCCCTTAGCATGTCAGAGCATCCGCTCCTGCACTTGCCCTGGCATCAGCACTTCAATCACCCTGCCCCAGTTACACATCAGCATCCCGCCCGAACTCAGCGCCGGCATGACCCCTGACATCACGGCAGGCGCTCCGGCAGAGATCCACGAGGCCTGCGGCCATCGGAATGCACGGCATGGGCGTCAGCACCCCCATAGCGGCCGCCGTTGCCGCTGCCACCATCGGGGTGGCCGGGCTCATACAGGTTCCAATCGGCATAATGTTCAGCATGGGCACCGAATCCATTCAATTTGCCGCCGGCAGCCCGCCGGACATGCACCGGTTCAGTGGCAAAAATTTAATGTGCCCGGTGCTGCTCCAAAGCTGCATTGCAACGAGGTAGCGCTGCAAACCTGAGGATTCCCCATCGTGCTGTCTGTCAGCCCGCCGCTGGTAATGGCCGCAAAAATGACATGACAGGCGCATTTTTGCGGGCCAGCCCGTTATGCCTTGTCAGATCAGCACGGGCAAAAAATGGGCCTCATAACAGCATCAAGTCAGACTATCCGGGGTGCTGTTGTAAAAAAACCGCTGCAAAATGCTGCAGCGGTTTCAGGGTAAAGCAGGTCATGCTAATCGGCGCTTAATACACCGCGGCGTACCTGATCTTCTTCGATCGATTCAAACAGCGCTTTAAAGTTGCCTTCGCCAAACCCTTCATTGCCTTTACGCTGAATAATTTCAAAAAAGATCGGGCCAATCACGGTTTCAGTAAAGATTTGCAGCAAGATGCCGCCGCCTTCCGTTGGCGCACCGTCGATCAGAATACGGTTTTTGCGCAGGCGCTCCAGATCTTCGCCATGGCCGGGCAAACGGGCATCGGTGCGGTCGTAATAGCTGTCGGGTGTATCTAAAAAGCGGGTACCACTGGCTTTCAGCGCTTCAACGGTGGCAAAAATATCATTACTGGCCAGCGCAATATGCTGAATTCCTTCGCCCTGATACTGGCGTAAAAATTCTTCAATCTGGCTTTTATCATCCGACGATTCATTAATTGGAATCCGGATCTTGCCGCAGGGGCTGGTCATGGCGCGGGAAACAAGGCCGGTCAGCTTGCCTTCGATATCGAAATAGCGAATTTCACGGAAATTGGCGATATTTTCATAAAAACCAGACCACAAAGC
>JBOFGM010000346.1:0-10451 GCA_051649105.1 Iodobacter sp.
GCGCACATAATCCCGGATCATGGCCAACTGAGCTGGCTGGCTGCTGAGTAAATCACCTTCCAGAATCAGGCGATCTGCCGGTTTACGGCTCAGGGCCGGCCGGGCCGTGGCGACTGCGGCTTTGGGCTCAATCCAGGAAGGCGGTGACACCTCAAAGGTAATGGCATAGTCAACGGCCAGATTTTCAAATTCTTCCTGCCGCCCCTGAATTTGCTGCAATTCAATCAGCAGCAACCAAAGGGGGGCTTCAGCAGGGATGGCTCGTCCGGTTTGAATACGGCTTTGCAGCAGGGTTTCTATTTCGGTATTGCCTGACAGCTGCAGACGGATATTTTGTTGCCGGCAGCGCTGCCACTGGGCCAGCAGTTCTGCCGCTGCAATGGTATCGATTTCTTTTACTTTGGCCAGATCAATCCGCATCGACTGGCAGCCATGGCTGGCCGTCTTAAATAAAGCCATTTCTTTATCAATCTGGTTGCCGGTTAAAACGGCCGGAAACAGATAGTAGTTTTGTTGCTCAGAAATCACGGCGGGGCTTGCCTGGCGCCAGAGAGGCGGTGTTTTTTCAAACTCTAAAACAAATAATAAGCCGGTTTCATCAAAGCGATCTTTGTTATGAGTCTGCTGCAATAATTCAAACAGCATCAGCCAGGATTCTGTTTTATGCGGGCTTTGCTGAATTTCATTAAAAAGTAACTCTACCGCCTCAGCACTTTGGCCGCCGGCATGCAGCATGGCGGCATCTTCTTGTGCCTGTGTCAGTAATGAATCATTGTCGCTGACTTCGATAGACAGCTGTGTCAGATCGAAATCCGAATTTGCCGGCAAGGGAAGCTCAGTCGGCTCAGGGCTGTCTGGCGACACAGGGATACCCGGTGTGCCGGGAGTGATCATCTTGCGGATAAATGAAAAAGCCACTTGGTATAACCCATGAATTAGCAAAAAATAAGCTTTAAAACTCGATAATTGTAAGCTTTCTGGCAATTTTTTGCGGAATATCTTTCTCTTTCTGAATAAAATAATGCTGAAGTAAAGATAAAAGGCCTGCCACCGGAGGGCAAAACGCCCTTGTGCAAACAGGGTGGTTCTTTTAAAGAGTAGCACAGGCCTTTACTGCTGCAGCCCTTGATTATTCATATTATTGTCCGCCGTGTAAAACACTCGTTTTATGGCTGTGGGCGGGCCTTACCGGCTATTTTGACGCTTAAACCAGCTAATATGCTTTTGGAATTTTTGTTATGTCTTTTTATTCCATAGGCAGTTTGTAATCTGACGGCTTAAAATGATGACTTATTGAATGAATAATTGAGTATGAATGATGCGACGTCTATCCGGCACAAAGTATAAACGCGGGTTGTTGTTTTTAAGCCTGTTTGTCGCCGTGCTGGCTGTGTCGGGCGGCCTGTTGTTGCCACGCTGGGCTCATCCAAGGCTGGAAACGGCACTTTCATCGGCTTTGCAGCGGCAAGTCACGATCGGCTCCATTGATTTCAATCCTTTTATTATGAAAGCCACGCTGCATCAGGTGAACATCACCGATAAAGGCGCTCCTTTTGTCCGTTTTAAATCACTGACTCTGGATGTCGGGCTGGCTTCTCTGTGGCGGATGGCCCCGGTATTCAATGAAATCACCTTAATCGAGCCGCAGCTGGATATTGTGCGGCTGGATGCCACGCGGTTTAATTTTTCTGATTTACTCACTCAAAAAGAGCAGAAAAAAACGGATTCCGGTCTGCCAAAATTTTCTCTGAATAATATTCGTCTTGAAAAAGGCACGATTAATTTTACGGACCGCTTATTAAACAGCAGCCAAAAAATAAGTGATTTACAGCTGGCCCTGCCTTTTATTTCCACTTTATCGCACCGGGTGGACGAATATATTCAGCCCAGTTTATCCGGCAAACTCAATGGCACAGATTTTAAATTAGAAGGCAGCAGCAAGCCATTTTCCACACAGCGATTTACCCGCTTGTCATTTAATCTGCATGATTTAAATATCCCGCAATATGCCGGATATTTTACTTTGCCAAACGCGCTGCAGCTCAATTCTGCGCGACTTTCCGGCAAGCTCAATATTAATTTTAATCTGGAAAAAGACCGTACCCGGCTGATTATTGAAGGCCCGCTGGAGCTCAATCAGCTGGATATGGCGCAGGCTGGCAAACCCTTTATTAAAATTAAACAGCTGGCTGTGCGCTTAAAAGATTTTGAGCCGCTGGCAGAAAAATATCATATTGCCGATATTAAACTCGATGGCTTTAATGCGGTTCTGGATAAAGACACCCAAAGCCATTTTGCCTCTTCAGAGCCTGCCGTCAGTGCGCCGCCAGCGAAGGGGGGCGGGCTGGCTGTTGATCATTTGCAGATCAGTAACAGCCGTATTGCCTATGAAGATTTATCGCTGAATGCCATTAAGCTCGACGCCAGCGGGTTTACTGATCGCGGCACTAAAGCGGTGCCGGTTAAATTTTCGGCCCAAAGCGATTTTGGTGAGCAGATTTCAGCCGATTTAAAGCTTTTGCCACAGCCCTTTGCGCTGGACGGAAAAATCAATCTGACCGCACTGAAATTAGACCGCTATAGCGCCTTGCTGGCGCCGTATTTTAAAGGTGACATTAAAAAGGGTTTATTAGATGTGGCAACCACCGCGCATCTGACGACCGAACCGCTGGCTTATACGCTGAAGGATACCGATATTAAGCTGCATCAGTTTGATTTGCAGCTGGCCAATAAGCCCATTCTGGCGATCGATGAATTTGCCATTAAAGCGCTGGCGGTTGATTCCGGGCAGCGTTTAATTAAAGCCGAACTATTGGAAAGCCAGCGCGGCGAGTTAACGGCGCAATTATTGGCCAATGGCCAGCTGAATTTTGCGGCATTACTTCCGGCCACCAAAGCGGCAAAGGCTGATCCTGCTGCGCCATGGCGGGTTCAGACCGGAAAAATGGATATCAGCGGCTGGCAGTTTAATTTATCAGACCAGCGTCTGGCTAAGGCGCCTGCCGTGCCGGTTCGGGATGTCGCCATTATTTATAATAATTTTGATACTCAGCCAGGCAGTAAAGGCACGGTGGATATAAAGGGGCGCTGGGGGAATAAGGGGCTGATTGATATCAGTGGTGAAATGATTCCGCTGCCGTTTTCCAGCCAGCTGGCCATTGATTTGCGTAATGCCGATGCGGCGTTTTTACAGCCCTATTTTACTAAGTATTTAAATATTAAGCTCGCCCGTGGTTTTTTAACCGCCAAGGGAGATTTACAACTGGCAACGCAGCCAAAATTCAGCGGCCGGTATCGTGGTGCCTTCAGCGCGGATCAGTTTTATGCGGTGGATAAACTGACCTCAAATGCCTTTTTAAAATGGAACCGGCTTGGCTTTAAAGGCATGGATATTGTGCTGGCCCCATTAAAAATTGATATTGCGGAAGTGGCTCTGGATAAATTTTATTCCCGGCTGATTTTATCCCCGCAAGGCCGGCTGAATTTGCAAGATATCATGGTGCAAGATGGCAAGCGGGTTTCCGTGGATAAAGCGCCGCAAACGACGGCTGCCTCTTCGGTGGTGGCTCTTGCTGTGGATCCGCAGGCAACGGCCCTGCCCCCGGTTAATATTAAAAAAGTGGTGCTGAGTAACGGGGATATCCGTTATAGCGATTTCTTTATTAAACCTAATTTTACGGCTAATTTAACTGGTATGTCCGGGGTGATCAACGGCTTATCCAGTTCCGAAAACGCCCGTGCTCAGCTGGATTTAAATGGCTTTGTGGATAAATCGGCACCGGTTCATCTGAGCGGCACACTGAATCCGCTGGCCAAAAAAATCTTTATCGATCTTAAAGGCGGCGTTAAAAACTATGATCTGACCTCGGCCTCTACCTATTCCGGGAAATATGCCGGTTACGGAATTGAGAAGGGTAAATTATCAATGGATATTGCTTATAAAATTGATAACAGCCAGTTAAGCGCCAGTAACAGTGTCTTTTTAGATCAATTTACATTAAGCGATGAAAAGGTCGACAGCAAAGAGGCCACGACCCTGCCGGTTAAATTAGCTATTTCATTGCTGACCGACCGCCGCGGGCAAATTAATCTGAATATTCCGGTTGAAGGCTCATTAGATGATCCGCAATTCAGCGTGACCGGGGTGCTGTGGCAGGTGGTGGGCAATTTAATGGAAAAAGTGATTACGGCCCCCTTTGATGCCCTGGCCAACAGTTTTGGTCATGACGGCCCATCGTTGTCGCAAGTCAGTTTTATCCCCGGCAGCGATAAGCTCACTCCGGATGCAGATAAGAGTATTAAAAAGCTGGCAGAAATTCTGACGGAACGGCCGGCGCTGAAGCTGGATATTCAAAGCATGCCGGATCTGGTGGCCGATGCGGCAGGTTTGAAAATTAGTCTTCTGCAGATGAAAATGAAGAATATCAAGCTGGCTAAATTAACTGAAAAAATTCAATCGATCGAAAATGACAGTGATTTACAGATTGGTAAAGAGGAATATCCGGATCTTTTAGAGCAGGTTTATAAGAAAGAAAAATTCGCGAAGCCGACTAATTTAATTGGTATGGATAAATCCTTGTCGGTGCCGGAAATGGAGAAATTAATTTTTGCAAATACCGCAATCAGCAATGAAAATCTGAATGCGCTGGGTCTGCGCCGGGCCGCTCAGGTTAAAGCCGCGCTGGCTGCTGCCGGAGTGCAGGATGGCAGAATGTTTGTGGTGCAGCCAAAATTAAGCAATGCGGCAGATCAAAAACCACGGGTGCAGTTTAATTTGAAATAAACCCGGTACCCGGTGTTTCGGGACCGGGAGGCAGAGCGATCTGCCTCCCGGTTTTTTATTGGGCGTGTTAAACCGGCCTTTCTCTATTCAGAATAACGGGTCTTCTTTGGCTGGAAACAGCAGTTTTTCTTGTAAAGCCGCGTAAATACACCTTTACTGACAGTATGTGATGCCGCCAATGCCGGATTGTTTTCAACCGAACGCTTGTGTGTAATGGGGCCGTTATGTTGTTGTACAGTGAAGCGCCTTCTCATTTAAAAATTCTGTTTTTATTGGAAAAAGACACTGATAGCGGGGCTTTAATCCAGGGATTATCAGCGTGCCATTTACCTTGCACGATTGAGGAATGCCATAATATCCCGCAGCTGGATGCAATCATTGCCGCCCGTGCAGATTCAATTGATGCCGTTGTGATTGATTTAGCCGCAGAGTATTTATCCAGTGCCAGGCTGTTGATGCAAATCAGCCGTAATCTCCCTTTAATTCTTTTAGTCCCTGCAGGCCAGGAAAAATGGCTATTGCAATCTGATCTGTTTAAAAGCGATTATTTTCTGATTAAAGACGCCGCGGGCGGCTTTTTATCCTTGCTGCCGCTGGTCTTAATGCAGGCCATCAGTGACAGCCGCGAGCAGGAGGGCCGTATCCGTGCGGAGATGGAGCTGCTGGAGCAGCGGCTGAGTCTGAATCAGATTGTGGAAGGCAGCCCGGTGGCCTCCTTTGTGATTGATTGCCATCACCAGATTACGCACTGGAATTCCGCCTGCGAGTTATTTACCGGTATCAGCGCCTGTGAAATGATTGGCACGCAAAATCAGTGGCAGGCTTTCTATACCGAGCCCAGGGCGATGCTGGCGGATTTAATGCTGGATAACACGCATAATAACGGGCGGGTTTATCAGGGAGAAATGCAAATCTCCGCCAATTTGCAGGGCATCTATGAGGCAGAAGATTATTTTGAGGATATAAACGGACGCGCACGCTGGGTTTATTTTACCTCTTCGCCCATCCGCGATGTCAGGGACAATATCGTCGGCGCGATGGAAACTATGCAGGATGTCAGCCACCGGCATGATGTCGAGGCGGCATTGCAGGCCAGCGAAGCTTTTCTGGCGCAAATTGTGGATGGCAGCTCGGTAGCCACCTTTGTCATCGACCGGGATCACCGGGTAACCCACTGGAACCGGGCTTGCGAAGCCTTAACCGGGCTGGCCGCCCGGGAGGTGATTGGCAGCCGGGGCCAGTGGCGTGCCTTTTATTCCAGTCCGCGGCCGGTGATGGCCGATTTAATTATGAATGGTTCCATGGCCCGGGAGGTGGATCAGTTTTATCATGGCAAATTCCGGCCATCGCCCTTGATTGAAGGCGTATTTGAGGCCGAAGATTTTTTCCCTCAGTTTGGCACCGAAGGAAAATGGGTGTTTTTTACTGCGGCACCATTACGGGATATGGAAGGGTGCGTCGTTGGCGCGATAGAGACATTACAAGATATGAATGAGCGGCATCTGGCCGAAGAAGCATTAAAAGCCAGTGAAGCCCGCTATCGTGATTTAAGTATTACCGATGGCATGACCGGTTTATTTAACAGCCGGCATTTCTATGAAACCATGGATAAAGAATTAGAACGATCCCGCCGCTATAACCGGCCTTTATCTATTTTGTTATTGGATATTGATAACTTTAAAAAAGTAAATGATCAGTCCGGCCATTTAGAGGGCGATAAAGTATTGCAATCCCTGGCCATGGTGATTCGCAGCTGTCTGCGTGAAATGGACAGCGCCTATCGTTATGGCGGTGAAGAATTTATTGTGATTTTGCCGGAGACCAGCAGCGTTTCTGCCATGATTGTGGCCGAACGTTTGCGGCAGAACTTTGCCGATACATTACAGCAGCCCATGGTCGGGGAGGCTTTTCATTGCACTGTCAGTATTGGTGTCAGTCAGTTTATCAACGGCGATGATGCGCTGAGCCTGGTGAAGCGGGCAGATGAAGGCACTTATCAGGCCAAGCGCAAAGGAAAAAATTGTGTGGTGCAAGCCGGCGCTCATTTACCGTAGGCCTGAGCGATACGCTGGGCTAAAACTAAATAACTAAAAAGTCTTAGTGTTATTTACGTCATAACCATTAAACTCTTTACCCTGTTCTGATGACGGGCCTGAAGAGAAACCCCTATGCTTAAAACCCTCAGCGCACTGCTGCTATTTTGTATTCTGTCCTTGCCGGCTCTGGCTGAGCCCGAACCCGAGTTTCTGGAGCCTGAACAGGCTCTTAAAATGACCGCCTCTGCGCGGGATGATCAAACGGTAGAAATCCGTTTTGCCATCGCTCCGGGCTATTACCTGTATAAAAATAAATTAAAAATTTCTGCCGATCAGGGCGTAATGCTGGCCGATCCGGTGTTTCCGCCTTCTATACCGCATGATGATTCTAATTTTGGCAAGGTAGAAACCTACCGGCTGCAGCTGGTTTTACCGGTACAGGTTAAAAATCCATCGGTCCGCTCTTTTAAGCTGACGGTAGTGTCGCAGGGCTGTGCCGATGCCGGGCTTTGTTATCCGCCCATCACTCAGGTGGCCGATATCAGGCTGGCCGCCGCCGTGGTGCGTACCCCGCCTAAGCTGGCATCGGCTGCAGAAGGCATTGTCAGTAAAGCGTTGAAAGCTTCTGCATCAGCGAGTCTTGCCCCCGTGATTCCGGTCTTTGCGCCAGCTGTCACTACTATGGCCTCCGGCCCGGCCCTTGCGGTTACCGAAACCAGTCAGATCAGCTCATTATTAGGCAGTGGTAATTTATTGCTGATTCTGGCGAGCTTTTTTGGTTTTGGCCTGTTGCTGGCTCTCACCCCCTGTGTGTTTCCTATGATGCCTATTTTGTCCGGCATTATTGTCGGGCAGGGGGCTTCGGTCAGTAAAAAACGGGCCTTGGTCTTATCGCTGGTGTATGTGCTGGGCATGGCCGTGACCTATGCCGTGGCTGGCGTCGCCGCAGGATTATCCGGCTCGCTGTTGTCGGCCGCATTACAAAATATCTGGGTGCTGGGCAGCTTTGCCATGGTGTTTGTTCTCTTGTCGCTGTCGATGTTTGGCTTTTATGAGCTGCAATTGCCGGCCGCACTGCAAAGTAAATTATCCGATTCGGCTAATCGCCGCCAAGGTGGATCATTACCGGGTGTGCTGCTGATGGGGGCTTTATCGGCCTTGATTGTCGGGCCTTGCGTGGCGGCACCGCTGGCAGGCGCACTGCTTTATATTGCACAGACCCATGATGCGGTTTTAGGGGGAGTGGCCTTATTTGTGATGGCACTGGGCATGGGTGTGCCGCTGATTCTGGTGGGATGCGCCGCATCGGCTTTACCCAAAGCTGGTGCCTGGATGGAAAATATTAAAAAGGTATTTGGCGTCTTGCTTCTGGCGGTGGCGATCTGGCTGGTGTCCCCTGTGCTGCCGGCCCTTTTTGCCATGCTGGCCTGGAGTGCCTTGCTGATTATTTCCGCCATGTTTTTGCGTGCGATTGATCCCTTACCCACCAATGCCGCCGGCTGGCCGCGTTTTTTTAAAGGGCTGGGCGTGATTGCTTTGCTGGCAGGCTCGGCAATATTGCTGGGCGCACTCAGTGGCGGGCGCGATCCGCTGCAACCTTTGCAGGGCATACAGGTGGCCGCCGCTAAAAATGAAGCGCTGGCCTTTGAGCGGGTGATTTCGGTGGCCGATTTAGAAACCCGTCTGGCTGCAAGTAATAAGCCGGTATTGCTCGATTTTTATGCCGACTGGTGTGTGTCATGTAAAGAGATGGAAAAACTCACTTTCAGCCACCCGGATGTCGCGGCACGAATGGGGCAAATGACCTTATTGCAAGTGGATGTCACCGCCAATACGGCAGATGATCAGGCTTTATTAAAACGATTTAAACTATTTGGCCCGCCAGGCATTATTTTTTTTAATAAAGAAGGCCAGATGGTGACCAGTACCATTGGCTTTAAATCCGCAGAGCCGTTTAAAGAAATATTAGATCAGGTTATTAATTTATAAGTATTGGATATGACGTAATTGATTAAGCCCGTTTTATAAAAAAGCCCCGCCTGTTAATGACAGCGCGGGGCTTTTTTACTTTTAATCATCAGCTCAATTCTGTTGCAGTAATGTCAATTTTTTTAGTTCGATTAGTTCTTATAAAACAGTCGCTTATGTGATTTACAATGGATTGTACTTATACGCTTGTCATAGCTTGCCCACTTTGTGATAAATTTTTCAAATTAGAATATAAAACATATTCTTAATAACTTTTAAACATAAAGAAGAAACTTATATTTATCAGGGGATGTTATGACTTTTAAGCCTAAGTTACTGGCGCTGTTTATCGCCCAAATCACGGCGCTCAGCTATGCCACAGATGCACCTGAAATTAATAAGGTGGAACGGGTGGAAGTGGTGGGTTCCAATATTAAGCGGATCGCCACCGAAGGCCCTTCACTGGTGACGGTGATTAAGCGCGATGAAATTGAAAAATCCGGGGCAACCACCGTGGCCCAGGCGCTGGATAATCTGATTCCTAAAGCGTCGCTGGAGTTTGGTACCGATGGCGGCCGTGTGGCGCCGGGGGCCAATACGGTTGGTTTACGCAATATGGGGTCGCAAAATACCCTGATCTTATTAAATGGCCGTCGTCTGGCCCCCAATGGCTTTGCCAATGTCGATCAAAACCCGGTCAGCCTGAATAATATTCCGCTCTCGGCCATTGAGCAGATTGAAATCTTATACGATGGCGCGGCCGCTATTTATGGCTCGGATGCCGTGGCCGGGGTGATTAACTTTAAAACCCGCCGCAATTTCCAGGGCGTGGCGGTCACTGCCAAATATGGGCAAAACCAGGCTGGAGACGGCCAGGATACGGTGCTGGGGATTGCCGCAGGTTTTGGTAATTTAAATGAAGACGGGCACAACCTGCTGCTGACCCTGGATGTATTAGATAAGAAACCGACGCTGGATAAGGAGCACGATGCCACGCGCAGCCTGGATAACCGCCCGCAAGGCGGGGCAGATAATCGCTTCCAGGGGCTCTATGGTGGCTCTTATAAAATAAAGGGCGGTCTGTGGACCTTATTACCGGGCTGCGCAGGCAATGGTGAAATTGTGACGGATAAGTTTGGTAATCAGACTTGCTTATCCAATGATAATTTATACCGGGATGCCCATACCCAACGCATTACCGCCAATGCACTTTATAATTTTCAGCTTAATGATAATGCCGGCTTATTTGCAGAATTAGGCTTTAGCCAGGACCGGCAAAATTTTGAAGGCTGGCCACTGCAGATCGCTGCAGCACAAGCGGTGATTAAATATGGTGATGCGGCCTATCGCGATGAAATTAATGGGGTAAAAACCAATAAAAAAGATATCACAATTCGCCGCCGCATCTATGAATTGGGCTTATCACAAAATGATGTCGGCAGCGATGCACTGCGCGGGGTCTTGGGTGGCCGGGCTAATATATCGGGCTGGGATACCGAAGGCGCGGTGACGTTCAGCAGCACCAAAAGTACTCAGGACCGGGACAGAATCAACACCGCCGCCGTCACCAATGCCTTTAAAAAGGGTGGTTATGATCCGTTTGCCGCATGGAATCCGGAAGCCTTAGCCCGGGCACTGATTACCAGCCGGCATTCAGAAGGCAA
>JBOFGM010000347.1:0-2739 GCA_051649105.1 Iodobacter sp.
TCCCTTTTTGACGCAGTTCGGTCAGACGGGCGCGTACCGGTGTGGATAAGCTGCCATCCCCCGTGCCGGCATAGATAATACCGACGTCGCCAGCGGCGGCAAAGGCATCAATGGCAAGGGTGTTGGCATTGGCAGAACCATAGGCAATATCCACTGCAGGCAGGGTTTCCAGTTTGCTGACATCAAACTCAGTTTCGCTGGTATGTTTGCGGGTGCTGCTGCGATAAAACTTAGCCTGCCCCGATACCATATAACCCAGACTTCCCAGTTCAGGTGCACGGAAAGTGTGGCCTGTAATGGTATTGGTTTTGGTGACATCGCGTGCGCCCTGAATTTCATCATTCAGAGAAACCAGCACACCCTGGCCCACGGCATCTTTGCTGCCGGCAAGAGCGACGGCGTTATAAAGATTGATCGGGCCGTCAGCACTGATGGCAGTGGCGGGGCGCATGGCCCCGACAATGACCACTGGTTTTTTGCTTTTAACCACCAGATTTAAAAAGTAGGCGGTCTCTTCAATGGTATCGGTGCCGTGCGTAATGACCACACCGTCCACATCAGATTGCTTTAATACTTCATTCACGCGTTTGGCCAGTTTCAGCCAATGCTCATTACTCATGTTTTCACTGGCGATCTGGAAAACTTGCTCACCTTTAACTTGGGCTACTTTTTGCAGTTCCGGTACAGCTTCAATCAAACGTTCCACACCAATTTTGGCTGCGGTATAGCCTACGGTGGTGGTGCTGGTAGCGCCAGTGCCGGCAATGGTGCCGCCGGTGGCTAAAATCATCACATTGGGGAGTTTGTCTGCTGCACTGGCCGCAAATGAGGCACAGATTAGTGTAAGGGTAAGACCCGTTTTAACGCACTGAGTAAGCATGCCTTTCCTCCAGACTGGGATGCAAAAAACTGCACCACATACATGATTGATTACTGCAAATTTGCAGTAGCAATTGATCATGCCCCGGGGAATGACAGGCGTATATGAATACTATTCCTGATAGGGTAATTGTTTAGTCTGGCCGATTAAAGGGTTTTTAATTTTCCCTGAAATTCACGGATCGTTTTATATCCTTTTTGCTCCATAATCTGAGCCAGTTCTGTTTTTAAACGGGCAAAGATTTCCGGGCCTTCTTCATATAAAGCGGTGCCGACCTGAACAATACCAGCGCCAGCCAGTAAATGCATAAAGACATGCTCACCGGTGCTGACACCCCCGCAGCCAATAATCGATTTTTCAGGGCAGCGGCGGTAAAACGCATTGACATTGGCTAATGCCGTTGGCAGCACATATTCGCCGCCAATGCCGCCAAAACCATCTTTGGGTTTAATCAGTACCGATTCGCTGTTGATATCAATCATCAGGCCATTACCAATTGAATTAATGCAGGTAATAAAAGCCAGTTTATCGTAGCGGTTTAAAATTTCAGCTACTTCATCAAAATGCGCAATATCAAAATAAGGCGGCAGTTTTACACCAAAGGGGCGGGTATAAGCCGAGCTGATTTCTGCCAGAATGACATCCAGTGCTTCAAAGTCATAACCAATTTGTGCTTTGCCCGGTACATTCGGGCAGGACAAATTAACTTCCAGCAGCGCCGGAGTATAGGCGTCCTGAATCTGGGCAATCATGGTCAGATTATCGTCCAGCGTTAAGCCGGCAATAGAAAAGAACAGCGGTTTATGTTCATAATCATGCCTTTCAGCATAATCAAGATAATAATGATGGCCTTCATTGGGCAAACCCATGGAGTTAATACTGCCCATCGACAGGCTGTGATAGCGCGGCTCAGGATTGCCCTCGCGGCGTAATAGTGTGCAACTTTTCGTGACCATTGCCCCTGCTTCGCTCTTAGCGAGCGCATTGAGCTGGGCGGTCACGTTACACCAAACACCGGAGGCGTTCATTAACGGCGCAGTCAGGGGGCGTCCAAGAAAGAAAGTGGAAAGGTCGGGCATGGTCTGCATCCGCAGGAGTTTATGTCAGCTCAATCATAGAAGAACGAATCGGTTTGAAGTGTGAGCGATATCAAGAAATGTGGCAAACAGCATAAATTTTTGATTTAAACACAGCTAGCTTTTAAGAATTGTCTGCTGATTTGCAGATGAATAAAATTCCAATGGATGATTTTCAAAAAATAACAGGCACAGCCTTGAAAAATTCACATTACTTGTATTTTTTGATTGTCGTGACAGATATCAAACATGGCGGGTTTGTTATGTGCTTATGCGTTTTCGAATGTAAAAATGTTGTATTTTTTCGAAATAAAAGTGGTAATTTGTAAGGGTTAACTGAATATCGGCAGTAAATACTGCCAGTGTGGCTGAAAATTGAAAATACTAAATAAGAAAGTTCTTCTATTGTTTGCTGGAAACTATTTCTTTGGGGGTAGTGATGGCAAATGCATCCGGCCTGGTTTCTATTTCACAACAATTGCGTGACTATAAAAAATCAGCAAAACCCCGGCTTATTCTTATTGTGTGCTGTTTGTTCAGCAAATTCAGGCGATTTTGGCCGGGTATTATTGAATATTGTCCTTTTTTCAGTCCTTTTTAGCGGCGTACATCCGCGCGTTAGGGTCAAAACACCTTGCCGGACAGGGGTTGGGCAGCCGGTAGCGTGATGGGGGGTATTGCCTCAGAGCGCTGCGCTTTTTGCCAGTAACAGACCGATATCGCAGTATTGGGGCAGGCTGATCTGAAAATGCTGCTGCAACAGGGCCAGATATTGCGCTTCTG
>JBOFGM010000348.1:0-3366 GCA_051649105.1 Iodobacter sp.
AAAAGGCCCCTTTGGCAATTGCATGGCCCGGGCAAGCCACGATCACCGGGTAAGGATGCGCCAGCAAACGCCGGCAAAGTTGTGATCCTGCGGTGACCAGCGGGATGGCATTGGCAAGGCCGGATGTCATGACTTTCAAATCATAGCCCGCCGATAAAATTCCCGCCCCGGCGGTGATGACAACCACGGCTTTATCTTGCTCTGCCTGGTTAAGTGCCTGATTAAAAGCCTCAATTACCCCCATGGAAATGGCATTGACTTTGCCGTTTTCCAGCAAAACTGTGGCAATTCCGTCATCAAATTGATAAGAAACAAGTGAATTCATGGCGTATCCGGTAAGGAAGTTAAGCGCAAACCTTAACTATTCCTGTGTCGCCAGTAAAGTAGGGTTAGCCCGCTGGCCGTGCTTTATGGAAGGGGTAAAACAATGACATAAATTCATTGCGTGGTTATTTCAAGTGGCAGGGGTTCTAGGGGGGCAATACTGCAGAGTGTGGTAGATATCACTCATTTTTCAGGGTGTTTTTAGCTTATTCGTAAAAAAAAAATGACGATTGCGTAGATTTTTATGGGTTATTTACCCTCATATAAAAGCAAAAAAACACATAAAAAGTATAAATTTCTCTATAAAAAAAGCATAAAAATGCTTGGTTTTTTTTGCATTCTGGAGGTCACAAAGCACTTATGACGAATGGTAGTGTGACATTTTGCTTACGGGCGGTTTAATTTTGTGGTTGGTATTTGTTGGGTTGCAGACATAAATAACGAGCTATCTTGTTGATTTATTTGGCATAAGTAGTATTACTTATTGCTGTAAGCATTTTAAAACGAGTGCTTTAAAAATAAATATTGACAAATTGTTGACTCAAGTTGGGGCAATCCCTGGCTTGTCGATGGTTTGTTGATTTGGGTCAACGCTAAAGCAAAAAACAAAGTGTGCAAGGCATGCAAATCACCCCCTGAACTGGTTACATATCGTTACATTAACATTATTCACCTATGTTAATTTTTACCTAGCCAAAGCTGTTGGCGGTTAAAAAAACGGCGGGCAGAGAGAGATCTCACTTTTTGTGAGCTTTGTGTAAGTCTAAAAACTAGGGGGCTTTCATGCAGATGAAACGACTGGCAGTTGCAATTGCAATTATTGGTGCTGGAGCAGCGCTGAATGTTTACGCGGAAGAAACGGTCAGCAAGGTAGAGCGCGTTGAAGTAACTGGTTCCAGTATTAAGCGCATTAAAAAGGAAGGCGCAACGCCGGTCGAGACAGTCAGCCGGAAAGCGATTGAAAAGACGGGTGCGACTTCCGTCAATGAATTGCTTAAGAATCTGTCTTCGATGGATATTATGGACCAGGGCGAATTAACCAGTAATTCTCCTGCAGGTTCTGGCAGCACCTCCATCAAAATGCGCGGTTTAGGCGCTGGGGATGTACTGGTATTACTTAACGGCCGCCGCTTGCCGGTGAGCTCGATTGGCGACACCTCCACTCCTTCGGGCGTGGACGTCAATATGATTCCTATCGCCGCCATTGAGCGCGTGGAAATTCTGAAAGACGGTGGTTCTGCAATCTATGGTGCAGATGCGGTCGGTGGTGTGGTGAACTTTATTACCAAGAAAAACTATCAGGGCGGAGAAATTCGCGGCAGCCTGGGGCAATCAAGCCGCGGCGATGGTACTGAGAAAAACTTTGGTATGAGCGGCGGTTATGGCGATCTGGACGAACAAGGTTTTAACGTGTTCGCAAGTCTGGATGTCTTTAAGCGCGACGCCATTTTGCGTAAAGACCGTGAACTGACCAAGTCGGCGGATTTCCGCCGTTTCGGTGGTAAAGACGGCCGCAGTAATTACTCACCTTACGGCAATATCAGAAAGGTGGGCGGTACGGTTGTTCCTTGTCCGGCCGATTCTCTGGGCGCAGATGGCAAGTGTAAATACGACTACAACAGTGAAATTCTGACCGCTTATAACGGCGCAGACCGTATGAACGGTATGTTGCTGGCCAATATCAAAATTAATGATGATGTGCGTGCCTATGCACAAGCATTCTATGCCAAGAGTGATGATCACTTTGAATCTCACCCGGCTCCGGATGTAATGCCATTGGTTGGCACTAAGCTGGACTACCAGGGCCGCTTTATGCAAATTGGCCCGCGTATCACCGATCGCGAATCCACCATGTTCCAGGGCGTGGTGGGTGTGGATGGTTCTTACAAAGGATTTGACTGGAGTGTTGCAGCCGGTCAGGGTATCAGTAAGCAAACCAATAAAGACCGCAATTACATGCTGCGCGAAGATTTCTTTGCTGCTATTAACAGCGGCAAAATTGATCCGACATCGACCAATAATAATCAGGCCATTGTTGATGCATTAAAGGTCAGCCCGCGCCGCGAGGGTGAAAGTACCCTTGGCTTTATTGACGCCAAAGTCAGTGGTGAAACCGGAATTACGCTTGAGGGTGGCCCGCTGGCTTTTGCAGTAGGCGTTTCAGCTACTCGTGAAACCATTAAAGATACGCCTGACCAGATTACTCAGGATGGCCTTGTTTTTGGCAGCATTCAGCAAGCAGGTGTGGATGCAGCGCGTAATGCCAAGGCGATTTTTGGCGAATTGTCTATTCCGGTTCTGAAGTCACTGGAATTGCAAGCCGCTGTTCGCTATGACAGCTACGATACCGATTCCAAGGCATCACCACGTTTTGCTGCACGCTTTCAGCCTATTCCGGAATTGCTGTTCCGCGGTTCTTATACCGCCAGTTTCCGTATGCCAACATTAAAGCAATTGAATGGCGGCACGGATGAGGGTGCATATAACGTTGAAACGGCTGCAGAATGTGCTGCAATTGGCCTGCCGTCTAATTGTAAAGTTGATGGACACTATACAAGTGGTGGCAATAAATCACTGACAGCAGAAAGCGGTGAATCATTTAACTTTGGTGTGGTCGCTGAATACGGTCCGTTTACAGGTTCCATTGACTGGTGGAAAACTAAAAAGACTGATGTGATTGATTCACCGACCCAATTGCAATCATTGCAAAAAGGTAATTATAAATATGATGCACGCGGTATTTTAATTAATACCGGGCTGTTAAATATGAATAGCATGACGGTTGAAGGTATCGATACAGATATTAAATTCCGTTTACCTACATCATTTGCAGTGTTTACTTTCGGCAATACCAATTCTTATTACCTGACCAATGAAAAGGTGAATGGTGATAACGAGCTGGAAGACTGGAAGGGCGTTTATAACTCACCAGTATGGCGTAATACTTTCCGCGTCGAAGCTGAAACTGGCGCATGGAATGGCACTGTTTCTGTTAAGACAACTGCCGGTTTCTACGATCGTAAAGACCCGATCACAGCGACC
>JBOFGM010000349.1:0-2028 GCA_051649105.1 Iodobacter sp.
AGATATACACCCCAAAACCAATAATTTTTGGCTGATGGGTTAATAGCTTTTCCACAATTTCAGTTGTTTTACTGCCGGTTACATATTCCACCAACTGAGTCTGCCCCTGCAAATCTCCCATATTGGCCAGCAGATAGCGTAGTCCTAAGGAAGCATGGGTATAACGGGCATTAAGCGTAGAAAGAATAATCGACATGGCATACATCTGGCTAAAGACAAAGGAGGGATTTTACGGGTTTATCGGGGGACGTGATCAATCATTCTCAGCCAGATCTGCCCCCCATCCGTTTAACTCTTTAAAATCTGCAAAGGCAGGCGCAACATTTCATCGCCATGGCTGGCGAAATACCAGATCACCGCAATCAGCGCGCCCACGGTGATTAAATACCAGATGGTGGAAAAGATTTGCCCGTAACGATCCAGCGGCAATAAATGGCTTTGATGACGGCCGCGCCATTCAAAGATAATTTCTAAGCTGCCAATCAGCAGCAAAAACCCCAGCAAAGCCAGACCAAAGTGATAGCTGATATAAACGCCCAAAGCCGCGCCCAGTACGCAGGCAATCAAGCCCAGCAGGCTGTTCATAGAAAAACTGATGCTTTTTAATATATGCCCGCCATCCAGTGGCAAAACAGGCAAGAGATTAAATAAATTCAGCAGGGCATTAAAGGTTGCTAAGCCGGCAAAAAACAGGCTGCCCGTCAGCCAGTAAATCACTAAAGCGGCCAGTGATAAAATCAGGCCAAAAGTCGGCCCCATAATTGAAATCACCACATCCTGCCAGCGGGTATTGATTTTTTC
Source organism: Iodobacter sp. (assembly GCA_051649105.1). Taxonomy (GTDB): domain Bacteria; phylum Pseudomonadota; class Gammaproteobacteria; order Burkholderiales; family Chitinibacteraceae; genus Iodobacter. Next base: position 802 of record JBOFGM010000349.1, read on the forward strand.
ATCCGACAGCGCTAATCCGCCCATAAAGGGGATTAAATAAATCCCCTTGGTTTTGATACCAAAGTATTTCATGGCCCGGATATGGCCATATTCATGAAAAACTAAACAGGCAATCAGGGCGAGTGCAAATTGAAAAGAAAATAACCAGGAATAAGCCGCAATACTGGCCCCAGCCAGGGCCACTTTAACCAGCTTGGCACTTTTAAGCAGTTTCATGGCCAGAATACCCAGCCCCAGCAGGCTGAATTTATTCACTTTCTTGACCGGCGTAACCGGTACTTGCCGCTCGATGTCCTGGGTATTACGCTGCCCGGCCGCCGCCTCTTCCTGATTAATCAAGAGGCGATACTTAAGAACAAAGGGCTGCCACTGTAAATCCGTTTCCAGAGCAATCTGCGTGGTCGCAGCAGGCTGCCCCTGCTGATCCACACTACCAAGCTCAAAAGAGAGGGAACTGAATCCTTCACGCTCTGCCGAGGCGGCTTTTTCGGCCACAAGGTTGTTATCCCAGAATAATTGCTGCCAGCCTGCCGGCGTGCCTTCCAGCCGGAGCGCTTTACCCAGACAATTAATATTTAATAATTCCACGACATTCCAGTTTAAAAAAAGTAATCAATAAGCCCGCTGTTGCCGGCTATGAACAGAGACCAACCGATGAAAATAGTTCAGTCACAGGGCAAAATAGCCAGACTGCCATAAAAGCCAGGATCGCGGTGAGCCAATCCGCTTTCAATATACCCCCGCAGGGTATATCATCATCCCATGAAACAAGGGGATAAACCTATGACTCTGCAAATTCAGCTTCGTTTAGGCGGCATGACCTGCGCCGCCTGCGCAGCAAGAATAGAAAAAGTACTTAACCGCCAGAACGGGGTAACGGCACAGGTCAACTTTGCCACAGAAACGGCCAATATCAGCAGCGATAATCCTGAGATCACCCCGCAAACCCTGATTGCCACCATTGCTGGCGCAGGGTTTTCTGCCGAGCTGGCCAGCGCCCCGCCGGTGGCGGACAGGGATGAGCGCCTGCCTCTGCTGCTGGCCGTATTGCTGAGCCTGCCGCTGATGGCGGGTATGTTCGCCCCCAACCACGCCGAGCTGATACCCCGCTGGCTGCAAATGCTGCTGGCAACGCCGGTGCAATTTATTCTGGGCTGGCGGTTTTATCGCGGCGCTTATTTTGCCCTGAAAAATGGCGGTGCCAATATGGATGTGCTGGTGGCGCTG
>JBOFGM010000350.1:0-4472 GCA_051649105.1 Iodobacter sp.
TGGCCTGTTTACCCAGAATCACTAAGGCCGGTTGCTCTTTATCCACCACGGCTTTTAATAACTTAGCCACGCCAAGAGGCTGCAGCTCAAGATCGGTTTCAACCAGAATCACACGGTCCGCACCCATGGCAAGGGCATGACGCAATACATCCTGGCAAGCAGAAGTACCCAGAGAAACGGCAACCACTTCGGTCGCCACACCACGCTCTTTCAGGCGCAGGGCTTCTTCCACAGCAATTTCATCGAAGGGATTAATGCTCATCTTAACGCCAGCAATATCCACATCCGAGCCATCAGCCTTGATTCGTGGTCTGATGTTGTAATCTACGACACGCTTAATCGCGACGAGAACCTTCATAAATCCCTCCTCCATATTTGCCGCATATTGTAGGGCAAGGTAGAATATCTGGTAAATACAATTTTTTGATAAAGATATTCCATTTTCCAGATATGCAGGCCACAAAGAGCGGTATTATATGCTTATGTCGTTTGGGCAAGCAGCTGATCCTGAGCAAAAAAGCATCAGGCCTCCTGGTAAAAAAGCACACCCACTCACCCAAACCACCCCGCACTGTTGCCGCCATCTGGTACTGACCTGGGTTTAAATACCCTGAAGACCCGCACAAACTATGAAATACACACTCCGACAGCTTGAAGTTTTTACCGCCGTGGCACGATCAGAAAATGTTTCCCGTGCTGCAGAAGCGCTGGCCATGAGCCAGTCGGCCACCAGCACCTCGCTGACCGAGTTTGAACGGCAATTTAAGCTTAAATTATTTGACCGGGTGGGTAAAAAGCTGCAATTAAACGAGCTGGGCCATATGATTTTGCCCCGTGCCATTGAGCTTTTAGACCGTGCCAGCGAAGTGGAAGCCCTGCTGGAAGGCAAATCCGGCCTGGGGCCGATGAAAATCGGGGCCACGCTGACCATTGGGAATTATCTGGCCACCTTGCTGATCGGTGAGTTTATGCAAAACCACCCGGGCTGCCGTATTGATCTGGAAGTGCATAACACCGCCAATATTGTGAAAAAAGTAGCGCAATTTGAGCTGGATTTTGGACTGATTGAAGGCGATTGCTCGCATCCGGATCTGGCCGCTGCGGCCTGGGTGGCCGATGAGCTGGTGATTTTTGCCGCCCCGGATCATCCGCTCAGCCGCAAAGCGGTGGTGACATTAGAAGATCTGATTGCCACGCCATGGATTGCCCGGGAAACGGGTTCCGGCACCCGGCAAACCTTTGAGCATGGAATGCGCCATGTGTTATCTCAGCTGGATATCCGGCTGGCGCTGGAGCATACCGAGGCCATTAAACGGGCGGTTGAATCAGGCATGGGCATTGCCTGTATTTCCCGGCTGGCGCTGAAAGAAGCCTTTCGCCGCGGCAGCCTGGTTGAAATCCCGGTGGCCGGGCTGGATTTCAAACGCCAGTTCCACTTTATCTGGCATAAACAGAAATTTATTACCCCCGGCATGGCGCTGTTTATTGAGCGCTGTAAGGCCGTTGCCGCCGGGGTCAGCAGCAGCGATCAGATTATTCTGGGCTGAGCGCCGACTGAGCATCAATATCGGCTAAAGATTCTGCGCCCTTGGTGGTAATGGCATAACCCACGGCGCCTTCAATGGAGCTGATATGCGATTTTTTCAGCAAAAAGGTACGTACATCGGCTTCCAGCACGGCCACCGGATCTTTGGTGATTTTACGCAAGCCATCAATACAGCGTTTCATAAACAGGGTTTGGGTGCCACGATCTGTAATGGCCAGCAGGCCATTGCGGCCGTAATTGACATATTTCAAACCAGAAAGATGCTTGGCATGCTTCAGTACCCGCGGGCTGAGGCGCTTACTTTTAATACCGCGGCTGACTTCCAGCAGGGCTTCAAATTCGTCGTCAGTTAATCCAGCATTCATATTTTTATCCTGCCTGATAGGCTTAAGGGCGGCCATGGTACGCGTCATGCCGCCTCTGTGTGAAAGAAATTCTTACCAAAAACTAAGCCATAGCCAGCTTGTATTGCATCATCACAGCATGACCCTTAGCCGGATCAAGCTCAAAATTTACAAAACCCATGGCTTTATATAAGGAATAAGCGGGTGTATTGCCTTCCAGCACCTCTAAAGTCACTTTGCAGCAGCCCAGTTTTTGCGCCATATCGGCCACTTTAGCCAGCAGCAATTTAGAAATGCCCTGCCCGCGAAAATCCGGATGAACGGCAAAGTCATGAATATTCAGCAAAGGCTGGCAGGCAAAAGAAGAAAAACCTTCGATACAGAGCGCAAGAGCCGCCGGTATCCCATTTTTAAAGGCCAGCGCAATATGCACGGTGTCTCGTTTTTTCAGCTCGGTGATTAAATTAGCCTGCACAAAGGGCGACAAGGCCTCATTGCCTCCCATAGGATCCATGGCATAGGCATTCAGCAGAAACAGTACCGCCTCGGCATGGCGCGGATCAGATAAATCGGCTTGCAGAATGTCCGGCATGGTCTTTTCCAAAAAATGTAATGAATCAGGCTTCAGAGTTTGCCATTTACTTTGATATGACGCAAAGCGCCGCCATTCACCCAAGGGTGCCTTGTGCGATAATGCGCCCCTTCTTTGCAGGGACAACGCCCTGCCATTTATAAGAAACAGTTTAAGGATCACCCATGCAAGAGATCACCCGCGATGTTATGGAATACGATGTATTGATTGTTGGTGCCGGCCCGGCAGGCTTGTCTGCGGCCATCCGGCTCAAGCAACTGGCGGCCGCCGCGCAGCAGGAAATCAGTGTTTGTATTCTGGAAAAAGGGGCTGAAGTCGGCGCGCATATTCTGAGCGGCGCCGTGATTGATCCGATTGCATTAGATGAGCTGATCCCGGACTGGAAAGCACTGGGTGCACCGCTCAAGACCCTTGTCAGCGAAGACCGCTTTATGCTGCTGGATGAAGATCAGGCCTGGCGTATTCCTAATCCACTGCTGCCGCCCTTAATGGATAACCACGGCGCTTATATTATCAGTCTGGGTCAGCTCTGCCGCTGGCTGGCTGAACAGGCCGAAGGGCTGGGCGTGGAAATCTACCCTGGCTTTACCGCCGCCGGTCTGCTTTATCATGCAGACGGGGCGCTTAAAGGCGTGGTCACCGGGGATATGGGGCGGGATAAACAAGGCAAACCCAAAGCCGATTTTGCGCCGGGGATGGAGCTGCATGCCAAATACACCCTGATCGCTGAGGGCGTGCGTGGCTCGCTGACTAAATTGCTGGAAACCCAGTTTAATTTGCGTCAGGATGCCGACCCGCAAAAATACGGCATTGGCTTTAAAGAACTGTGGCAAGTGGCCCCGGAACAACACCGCCCGGGTTTAGTCAGCCATTCGCAAGGCTGGCCGTTGGATAACAGCACCGGCGGTGGTTCTTATATTTACCACCTGGAAGACAACCTGGTCGCGGTTGGCTTTGTGGTGCATCTGAATTACAGCAATCCTTTCCTCAGCCCCTTTGATGAATTTCAGCGTTTTAAAACGCACCCAAGTATCCGCGGTCTGTTTGCCGGCGGTAAACGCCTGAGCTATGGTGCCCGGGCCATTTCTGAAGGTGGCCTGCAATCCATTCCTGAGCTGACCTTCCCGGGTGGCGCGCTGATTGGCTGCACGGCAGGCTTTTTAAATGTGCCCCGCATTAAAGGCACCCATAACGCCATGAAGAGCGGCATGCTGGCCGCCGAAGCCGTGGCCACGGCCATCAGCGCCGGCCGCAGCAGCGATCTGCTGGCCGACTATCCGGCTGCGATCAAGGCTTCATGGGTCTGGCAGGACTTAGATAAAGTCAGAAATATCAAACCGGCACTGTCCAAATTTGGCAATATCTTTGGCTCGATGTACGGCGGTTTTGAAATGTGGCTGGCCAGTTATTCCATTCGTCTGCCGTGGACATTTCACCACAATAAAGCCGACCATGAATGCTTAAAGCCGGCCAATGAAAGCACTCCGATCAATTACCCTAAACCCGATGGCAAGATCAGCTTTGATAAGCTCTCTTCGGTGTATATTTCCAATGTCAATCACGAAGAAAACCAGCCCTGCCATTTGCTGCTGGCAGATATGGATGTCGCTATCAAGGTCAATATCGGTCAGTATGACTCACCGGAAAGCCGTTATTGTCCGGCCGGGGTTTATGAAGTGATCCAGACTGCCGACGGCCCGCGTCCGCAAATTAATGCGCAGAACTGCATTCATTGCAAAACCTGTGATATTAAAGATCCGGTGCAAAACATTACCTGGACCACGCCAGAAGGCGGCGGCGGCCCTAACTACCCAAATATGTAACCTAAGCTGTCAGGGAGCAAAGATGATTATCCAGAAACAGGTTGTTGACCTCGATACCCCAACCGGCATGATGCGCACCTATGTGCACCGCCCGGTGGGTGATAAGGCTTATCCGACTATTTTGCTGTATTCAGAGATTTTTCAGCAGACCGGCCCGATTGAGCGCT
>JBOFGM010000351.1:0-3684 GCA_051649105.1 Iodobacter sp.
GCGAACCCTTTAAAGCCTGGTTTTACGGCAGCAAAATCAGCGTTAAATCGTCCCGCTCTTCCACGGCATCATTCAGTACGGCCAGCAGGGCGTTGTAATCTTCCCCCATGCGGGCACTGGCGGCCTTTGTGCCTTGCCAGGTGATTTGAATCGGCCCCAGCAAATTGGCGCTCAGCTCATCAAATAAAGCATCCAGATTGTTTACAAATTCGCCGGAGAAATCCAGCTGGGATGCCAGTTGCTGGTAAGCATCAGCCTGGCTTTGAATATGGCGTAATACGGCGCGGCGGGTTACTGGCATGCTGGCACCTTGGTAAAGGTTTGGTAATGATCCACGGTAATATAACGCGGGCCATTTTTATTAAAGACAATGCGCTTGGCACCCCGTTTGCCGCCTTTAAAATCCAGATCGGCTTCCTGATACTGATTGCGTGGCAGTCGGTTTTCACGATTACCAAAGCGATCACCGCCAATGGATTTGCCCGGCAGGCTTTGCCATAAATCGGTGCCCGGACGCCAGCCGCTGGCCTGCGCTTCACGTTTTGTTACAAATTGGGCGGGCAGGCGGCCGGTTTGATTCAGGCTGGTTAAAATCCGCGTCAGCTCTGGCGCATTCACCACCGGGTGCAACTGACGATTCAGCATTTCTGCGACATTCTGGCAGGATGTGGCCTGAGCCCAGCCGCTGGTCAGCAGTAATAAAGCGAGTAATGTCCGGCGCATTTAAGATTCCTTGTGAGCGGATGACGTCATTCTATCGGGCAAAAAAGAATTCTGCACTGCAATAAGTCTGGCTTACACGGTTGTGACTTCAGGGCTTCTATGCTAGTTTCTCAGGCCCTGACTTTAAAGATTATCGCCATGGCCCAGACACTTTACGACAAACTTTGGCACTCTCATATCGTTCGGACAGAAGCCGACGGGACCTGCCTCATTTATATTGATCGTCATCTGGTGCATGAAGTCACCAGTCCGCAAGCCTTTGAAGGGCTGAAGCTGGCGGGCAGAGCGCTGTGGCGCAAGTCATCCATTGTCTCAACCGCAGACCATAATACCCCGACTGACCATTGGGAACAGGGTATTAAAGACCCCATTTCCCGTCTGCAGGTTGAAACGCTGGACGCCAATATTAAAGAATTTGGCGCGCTGGCTTACTATCCGTTTAAAGATCCTAAGCAAGGCATTGTGCATGTGGTCGGGCCGGAAAACGGTGCCACCTTGCCAGGCATGACCGTGGTCTGTGGTGACAGCCATACATCAACCCATGGTGCTTTTGCGGCGCTCGCCCATGGGATCGGCACGTCTGAAGTGGAACATGTCATGGCCACACAAACTCTGGTGGCTAAAAAATCCAAAGCCATGCTGGTGCGGGTGGATGGCCGGCTTGGCCTGGGTGTTACCGCCAAAGATGTGGCGCTGGCCATTATTGGCAAAGTTGGCACGGCTGGCGGCACTGGTTACGCCATCGAATTTGGCGGGGAAGCGATTCGCTCCTTGTCGGTGGAAGGGCGGATGACCCTCTGCAATATGGCCATTGAAGCCGGCGCGCGTGCCGGTATGGTGGCCGTGGATGATAAAACCATTGATTACCTGAAGGGCCGCCCTTATGCGCCCGATGCCAGTCAGTGGGATGCCGCGGTGGCGCACTGGAAAACGCTGGTTTCCGATGAAGGCGCCGTGTTTGAGGCCGTGGTGACACTGGCTGCCGAAGACATTGAACCTCAGCTGACCTGGGGCACTTCTCCGGAGCAAGTTTTGGGGATCAGTGGCCGTGTGCCCGATCCTGCGGCAGAAACCGATCTGGTTAAGCGCGGCAGCTATGAGCGTGCCCTGCAATATATGGGTTTAAACGCTAATACCCCACTGACCGATATCCCGGTGGATAAAGTCTTTATTGGCTCCTGTACTAATTCGCGGATTGAAGATCTGCGCGCGGCAGCAGGCGTGGCCAAGGGCAAAACCAAGGCCGCCAATGTCAAACTGGTGCTGGTTGTGCCAGGCTCGGGTCTGGTGAAGGCGCAGGCCGAAGCCGAAGGCCTGGATAAAATCTTTATTGCCGCTGGCTTTGAGTGGCGTGAGCCGGGCTGCTCGATGTGTCTGGCGATGAATGCCGACCGTTTAGAACCGGGCGAGCGTTGCGCCTCGACCAGTAACCGCAATTTTGAAGGCCGTCAGGGCCAGGGCGGACGTACGCATTTGCTGAGTCCTGAAATGGCGGCAGCAGCGGCCATTGCCGGTCATTTTGTTGATGTGCGTCACTTTGCTTAACAGGGAATTACGATGAAACGGACTGCAATGTTTTTGCTGCTGTTGGGCGTATTGGGGCTGAGCGCATGCAATACAGTATCGGGCATGGGTAAAGATATTAAAAAGGGCGGCGAAGCCATCGAAAAGGCGGCAAATAAATGAAAGCATTCACTCAGTTAAATGGTTTGGTCTGCCCGCTGGATCGCAGCAATGTGGACACCGATGCGATTATTCCCAAGCAATTTTTAAAATCGATTAAGCGTTCTGGTTTTGGCCCTAATTTATTTGATGAATGGCGTTATCTGGATCATGGCGAGCCGGGTATGGATAACAGCCAGCGCGCCGTTAATCCGGATTTTGTACTGAATTATCCGCGCTACAGCGGGGCCGAGGTTTTACTGGCCCGGGATAATTTTGGCTGTGGTTCCAGCCGCGAACATGCGCCATGGGCCATTGATGATTATGGCTTTCGGGTAGTGATTGCCCCCAGCTTTGCCGATATCTTTTTTAATAACTGTTATAAAAATGGTTTGCTGCCGATTGTGCTGGACAGCGCCGTGGTGGAGCAGCTGTTTAATGAGAGCGCCGCCACAGAAGGGTATCGCCTGAATGTGGATCTGGCATCGCAAACGGTGACGACACCTTCCGGGCAGGTTTTCAGCTTTGATATTACCGGCCACCGTAAACATTGCCTGCTTAATGGCCTTGATGAAATCAGCCTGACTTTACAACACGCCGATGCCATTAAAGCGTTTGAAGTCCAGCGTAAAATTGAACAACCGTGGTTATTTTCCTGATTTTTTGCGTCTGACGTGGTTTCAATCAACAATTTGTACCAAGTTGACGTATAGTATCTAGGTTGTTTTACTTATTCCGGAATTCATACAATCATGATTTTGCATAAATTTAAAGATCAAAATGAACTGAATCGCGTTGGTGCCGATTTGTTGTTGTCAATCGTTCGCTCCAAGCCTAATGCTGTGCTCGGTATGGCTACCGGTGGCACCCCCGTTGGTATTTATCAGGAAATGGTAAAGTCGTATCAACAAGGGCTGGTTAGTTTTAAAGAAGTAACCACCTTTAATCTGGATGAATATGCCGGCCTGCCGGTGACGCATTCCGAGTCTTATCGTAGCTTTATGCAGACTAATCTGTTTAATCATATCGATATCAAAGCAGAAAATACTTATGTGCCGAATGGCAATGCTGATGATTTAGATGCCGAAGGCCGCCGCTATGATGAATTGATTTATCAGAAAGGCCCGGTAGATATGCAGATTCTGGGTATTGGCCATAACGGGCATATTGGCTTTAATGAGCCGGATGTTGAATTGTCCCGCTTTACCCATAAAGTGACTTTGAAGCCAGAAACCCGTGAAGCCAATAAACGCTTTTTCAATAGCCTGGAAGAAGTGCCAACAGAAGCGCTGACCATGG
>JBOFGM010000352.1:0-1569 GCA_051649105.1 Iodobacter sp.
TTTTTCAGCCAGTGCAGCTCAAACCCTTGTGCCACAAAAAAGCAAAGTTGATTTCAGCTTTAAACAAATGGGCGTCGTAGTAGATGGCGGATTCAAAAGCTTTGCAGCAAAAGTTGATTTTAATCCGGCCAAGCCAGAAAAAGCTCAGGCTGAAATTACAGTTGATTTAGCCAGCATTGATGTTGGCGGAAGTGATGGCAATACCGAAGCCAAGAAAAAATCATGGTTTGATGTCGCCAGTTTCCCTAAAGCCACCTTTGTAGCCAGCAGTATTAAAGCATTAGGTAATGGAAAATTTGAAGCAAAAGGCAAATTAACCATTAAAGGAATCACCCGTGATGTCTCCACACAGCTCACGGCGAAACCTGAAGCGGGCAACCTTATCGTAGAAGGCAATCTGCCCATTCTTCGCCTGCAATATAAATTAGGCGATGGCGTTTGGTCGGATACCGATACGGTTGCAGATCAAGTCATGATCAAATTTAAAATTGCCCTTTCCGGCACTGCCGGTAAATAACTAACCACCCACTGGAGTCAATAAGATGAAGCGTTTTATCGCCACAGCATTATTAGCAGGTCTGGCCAGCACCGCATTTGCAGCCCCTGTTGTTTACACATTAGATCCATCCCACACCTATCCGACATTTGAATTAAGCCATATGGGCTTTTCAATTCAAAATGGACGTTTTGATAAATCCAGCGGCACCATTACTCTGGATGCAGCAGCAAAAACCGGCGCGGTTGATATCAGTATTGATACCCGCAGCCTGAACAGCGGCTGGGAAAAGCGCGACGCGCATGTTAAAGGCCCTGATTTCTTTAACAGCGAAAAATTCCCTGCAATGACTTTTAAATCCAGCAAACTGGTATTTGAAGGCGAAAAATTAGTAGCCGTAGATGGTAACTTCACCTTGCTGGGCGTTACCAAGCCACTCACACTGACTGTCAGCAATTTCAAGTGCGGTATGCACCCAATGATGAAGAAAGAAGCTTGCGGTGCTAATGCTACTGCCAGCATCAAGCGCAGCCAGTTCGGTATGGATGCCTATGTGCCTAATATCGGCGACGATGTAAAACTAAGCATTGCCGTTGAAGCAATTCAAAAATAAGCTTCAGAAATTAAATAAAAATGGCTTTCCATATGGAAAGCCATTTTTTTATCCTGGATTTGTAACTAACCTGCCCGTGCTAAGGGATTGATTTAAGAGCAGGTATCGGGCCCCGAATAATACAGGCATTGACGAGACCAGCATTGGCTCTTGCGAATGGTAATTGCCAGCTGTTAGCTGTTAGCTGTTAGCTGTTAGCTGTTAGCTGTTAGCTGTTAGCTGTTAGCTGTTAGCCAGAGTTTAGTACGGGCCAGGGCTAGATCACCAATTTGTTTATAGCTGCAGTGCATGAACTGAATCTGAGCTACTGCCAGCCATGTCCTTTTCTTTCGCGCATAGCAAAAACCCCGATATCGTAAGATATCGGGGTTTGCTTTTCTTAAGGGTGTCTGGCGATGACCTACTTTCACACAGGTAATCTGCACTATCATCGGCGCTAAGGTGTTTCACTGTCCTGTTC
>JBOFGM010000353.1:0-5587 GCA_051649105.1 Iodobacter sp.
CACAATCCTGATTACCCAGTTTGCATTCCGCATCCAGAATAAACTTTGCGCCATTGACTAAAGTAATTTTATTCTTTTCAAACTTACCCACCCGAATCTTGGGCCCTTGCAAATCCACCATAATGGCCACGGCCAATTGAGTGCGTTTTGCAATCTCACGCACAATTGCCGCCCGTTCAATATGATCCTCGGCGGTGCCATGAGAGAAATTAAGCCGGACCATATTTACGCCACTGACAATCAGCTTTTCCAGCGTGGCAGCATCATTAGAAGAAGGGCCGAGTGTGGCTACAATTTTAGTGCTGCGTTGCATACATCAAACTCCTGTTAGCTGCACTGCTTTCTATTTATATAGAAATGCAGATGCCCGGATAGAATATTGGCGAAACTGGACGGGACCAGATTTGGTTCTCCCCCCAATAACGGCGCTTTATTTTTGGCTAAAGTTTACAGATATACATGCTTTCCTGTATGACAAAGATCAGCCAAAGCCATCAATTTTGCAAGAATATGTTTTTTATTAAAACGGAAGATTTTTTCTGTATAAGGCGAGCCGACATGCAAAAAAGCCAAACTGCACCTTACAGAATGACTTTAGCGAAAAAGAATAGTTCGCTGATATTTCCGGTTTAAACCTTAAAAATCGCTATTCTCTTTTAAAGGCAAATCGCCTGCGCGGTCCCCCAGCAAAAACCGCGGGCCGGCGCCCAAGTGGCGGGCCTGGTCTTCTGCGTTATACAGGCTGCATTTTTGCAACGACAGACAGCCACAGCCTATGCACGAATCCAGCTGTTTTTGCAGGGCACACAGCGCATCTATTCTTGCTTGCAACAGGGGTTGCCAGGATTGCGACAGCCTGGCCCAGTCTTCTGGCGAAGGGGTTCTTTGCTGCGGTAATGAGGCCAGTGCAGCGGCAATCTCTTCAAGGCTCAGGCCCACATTTTGCGCAACGCGGATAAAGGCCACTCTGCGCAGCACTTCCCTTTGAAACTGCCGGGCTTGCCCGCCGCTGCGTATGCTGCTGATTAAACCTTTGCTTTCATAAAACCGCAGCGCACTGGCTTTTACGCCAGAGCGTTTAGCCAGCGTCCCGATTGAAATCAGAGTGGTCATTAACATGGCTCCAAAACACGCTTGACTTAAAGTTTACTTTAACTTGCATAGTGAAATGGCATTTAAATCTGAAGGAGTGCCCATCATGAAACAAGCGTACCTGGAACATGCCAATATCACGGTCAGCAATATGGAACGAGCCGTGCATTTTATTCAAACCGCCATCCCAAACTGGAAGATCCGCGGCCGGGGCAAGATGGATTGGTTTGGGGCAGAGATCGATTGGCTGCATATCGGCGATGATTTTGCCTATATCGCCTTACAAAGCGGAGGAACCGGGGATGGGCCTGGCTGGAACACCCACGCCGTTGGCGTAAAGCACCTGGGCTTTGTAGTGCCCTCTTTAAAACAGACCATGCAGCGCTTGGAAAATGCGGGCTTTATGCCAGACCACCAGGGCGGAAGCAGCCCGCACCGGGACAGTGTGTATTTTATGCTGGGCAGTGAGATCCAGTTTGAGTTTGTTGCCTACACCTCCGAAGTCCCCGCTCAGAGAAATGGGTATTGACCGGCTGACAAGATGATTTGGGTCTGGCCTTAAAGCAATCAATTCGTTTTAAGGCCAGCCTGACCATATGGAATGCGGCTTAAGCAAGAATCCACCGGCGGGCGGCAAGTGCTGAACAGCAGACTTTTTAGCGTGTTCACATGCCGACAAAGTGTTTGCCCAAGACCCCGGCTTTTTATCAGCGGTGCTGGCGATAGGGCTGCCAACGGGCCCCGGCCGAATCATTGGCATTTTTAGAGCAGCCCATTCATTAATCCGTATTCCCGGCGCTGGGGACTTTGGGGTAATGCAAAGAACAAGCAAACGGATGCAATACAGACCATAAACGTAAAAACCGCTCAGGCCAGAGCGGTTTTTTTAGGTCTGCAATACGCTGAAGGCCGCGAATGGTCACCATCAAATCAGCCAGCCCCGGTCCTAATTGGCAGGGCTTGCCATCAGACCGCAGCCGGGCAGTGATCGCTAAAGTTAAGCTGTATGAGGTAAATCTGTCCATACGGTGCGGAGGATGAATAACGCCCTCTCTGCCCAGCCAGAATGCGGCTTAAGCGCGAATCCACCGGCGGGCGCTGTGGCACTGGGTTCCCCACTATAGCCAAAATAACATAGTGACTTCGGAACTGTTCAGCTAACGTATATAAACAATTTATCATGCTTTTTTAAAAATATTAAATTCATCATGATATTTTAAATCATCTAAACAATCTAATTAACAGAGAGCGTTACTTCTTCTCAGTCAAAATAAAATTTAAAATTTGATACATCAATGGGAAATACATTAAAATCATTAACAAAACACACAAAAAAGCAAATAAAGATCCTTTTATTTTCTCCAGCTTAAGATAGATACATTCGGTATTTATCATTAGTAATGCTGCAGCTAGAAAATATAGTGAATATCCAATAAAACAGCCAAAATAATATTTGTAACCCATAGGATATACGCCAAGTAGAGTCCAGCGCCCAGCACCAAAAACCATTGCAATAATCCCTAGATTTTTTATGCTATCAAAAATAAATTTAACTAATGCTTCATTTTTTGGAATTTGTAATATTTTTTTATCAAGATAACCATCCAATTTTTATAAAATATAAAACTAAACATTAAGAAATCCACCGTCGCAATACCAATCGCTAGAATAGAGCGCTTGATACATAGCAGTTTTCCAGTGATTCAATTGCAATTCTTTACTTACTTCATATTCTTCATGTAATTGTTCTTTTACTAAAATAGCATCTCTTGACTTAGAATAGCACCTGTTCGCCTTTAAATTTGCAGTAGACAATTCATTGGCAGCTTTAGTGGAAAAACGGGAGCCTAATTTGAAATCGTGAAAATGACTATGTGCACGGCCTTTATCTTCTTCCCTCCAATAAGCCGGTGGATTTATATAATAACTAATTGATGGAGGAGAACTCTCATTTACTCGCGCATATAACCATTGACCATTATTAAATATATTTTTATCAAAGTAAGGATGAAAAACTTGTTTTTCTGGTGAAGTTGCAATTTTAGTCCCTTTCCCAGTGTTGCAATCTTTACAAGCAGGCACTAAATTCATTAAATATATTGATAAAAGAGGGAATTTAGCTTTAGGTAAATAATGATCAACTGTTGTCGCTTCATGAAGTCCACAAAATGGACACAGATCTGGAGCCGCAGCGGCTAAAATTAAGTCATATATTTTTCTTGCAGGTTTTGAACTTGTAACAAAATAAGTTGAATATATATTAGTAAGTTGTTTTCTGGTTAACCCTGCAACTACTACGTCCGTTTCCTTTGTCGTCAATGCTTCTATTAAATATAGCTGCCCCACGCAAGCCTTGTTTAAATAATCTTCAGCGGCACAATTAAAAAACTTAAATGCCTCTCTATATTTATCAACCAAATCTATTGACTCAACACCTTCAACACATAAGTCATAAACATATTTTGTAGGATAAACTGGAAAATTCACTATCCTCATGATTTTTCCCCCATACCATTATCACGTTCATAAATTAGTGCTCTCAATATTGAGCGTGCCTCAAATCCAAGCTGCATATCATAAGTAGACAAAATAGAATCGTAAGTGCTATTTTCTTCTAAAACTGCTTCTTTTAAAATCTGGTGAAAACCTGATTTTGAATAGTCCAAATTAAAAACTTCATGAGTTAAAACGCCGACATTTTCACCGAAAGTTTCTAAGGTTGGTCGCTCTGAACAAAACTCTAAGCGACTTCTCCAAAGCTTCCACACACAAGACTTTGGTACTTCTTGCAAGATTACTGGGGAGTGCGTTGCAATAATAGCAACTGCGTTTCTATTTATAAGTAAATTAGATAGAGCTCTTATAAATGCAGACAATAATGGTGGGTGTAAATGACTTTCCGGCTCATCAATTAAAACTAAAGTTTTTTCTTCTAATCGTTCAACAATTCGAGTAATCGAAAGCAAAACAATTGCATGACCAGAACTCATTCTTTTAAATAGACTTTCAGCTTTAGCTACAACGAATCTTTTTTCTTCATGTAAAAGAGTGTGCAATTCCATTTCTGAAAAATTTGAATCAAATGCAAGTGTTGATATCGACTCTTCCCAACGGTGTTTTTTTTTAGTATCACTCAAACAAACAGAAAGACTTTTACTAAACTCCCCTGCCAAATCATGCATTGTTCTTAATGAATAACTACTTGAATCAGAAGATTCATTTTTAAGACCTACATAATAGTAGCCAGTACCGTCTAAAACGTCTTTTTTTTCTTTTGGATGAATAAATGGGTCAAAGGCACTAAATGTCACCGAGATTAATGCAGAAAAATATCCATCAGACATTAATTGTTCATTTAAAAAAGAATATTCTTCTGTATTTCTCATGTAAAAATTTTCAGTATTATTTTTATTACCAGTTATTGCATTAACCATTCCGTTAAGTATGCTTGTTTTTCCAACTCCATTACGCCCAATTAACACATGAATATTTGTTGATGGCATTGACTCTGGAACCACTCTAAACGCTAAATCTACAGCTGAATTTTTATCGGTCATTTCTCTTCTGTATGAAAAGTCATATTTACTAAGCAATGCACCACCATTCAGCACCCTTTTAAATTGGCCATGAATAGATGAGTAACTAACGGATCGCAATAACGATGTTTTAAACACACCTTCATTTTCAATTTCTTTTAATAAAACACTATTATGAACAACATCATGGAGGGCTATGCATAAATCATTAGAAAATGAAGTAGAGAGAAGTTTATTAATATTGCTGTAATAACTAACATCCTGCCCTAGTGAGAAAAATCCATTACTAAGGCCATTAATTTGTCCGATTAATTTATGCTGTGTTGTACTAGACTCAGGCTGACTAACATAACCAATTTTTACTTCACCAATATCATGAAGAACACCATGTTCATCTTCAACATGCAGATAAAATTGTGTCTTATAAGAAAAATCATCCCAATTATCCGTTGACAAATAAATTATATTTCTTTTTCCACTGGCTACGTCTGGTTTATATTTATTTATCTGAATGAACAAAAGCACTATTTAGTCCTCTTACAATTAAATACAACACTATAAAGTAAACATTCAAAATATGTGTTTGTATTATCTTCTATAAAAACAAAATGATACGACGAATAGATATCTATTAATAGCTAATTTTACAAATTTGGTCACACCGGTCATATACCTTGGTTTTACATGGACAGCTATAAAAAAACCTTATAAAACAACGTGGTCATACCCCCCCCCCCAACGTACTGCCGTCGAGCAGGAATTCCTTCGCGCTTTGCTATTTGAATATTGTAAGAATTGAACCGCCCTCTTCACCGACTTAATGCTCTCAAAAAGGGGATGGTTGGTATGAGAAAGTTGTACCAACAAATATACCAACAGCCGGCATGATTAAGCGGCATACGACGGCGGAAACAAAAAACCCCGCAAACGGCTTGTTTGCAGGGTTTGGAGGACTTCTA
>JBOFGM010000354.1:0-1824 GCA_051649105.1 Iodobacter sp.
AGGGTTTGATCTGTGCTTCTTCTTCGCCCATTTCATCCGGCACCAGCGCCCAGGCGGCAATCGCAATAAAGCCCAGACCAATAATCCAGCGCAGAACCACGGGCGAAATCATGCCGGCGACCTGTTGGCCAATCCAGCCGGCAGCAAAATGATTCAGTACAGTCGCAACAAAGATGCCCAGAATAATAGGCAGAGGACGGCGAAAGCGTGCAGCCAGAATCAACGCGAGCAATTGCGTCTTATCGCCGATTTCGGCAACGGCTACTACGCCAGTAGAAATAAGGAAGGTATCAATCATGTGTGTTGTTTCCGGGGCGGGCAGACAAGAGGTCGTGCGGCACAGCCCACCCCGGGATATGCCGAACGAACCTCAGGTCTTGTCAGGCCGGCCAGAATTCTGCTTACAGAAAACCGCTCCGACTGAATACGCCATGAGTGTAAACACTCAAGTATGTTGACGTATTCCCCTTACCAGCGGCCTAAGCTACTGGTGCGGGCGACTACTCCCCCGAAGACCAAAGCGCGGATTTTAACCACCCGCTATGCATGCTGCAATCCCAGATTACAAAAACCGCCGCGCTCTCACACTATTTACATGTTTCAAATTAATGTTTTTATGTGATTTAGCAGCATTTCGCAGCCGTTTTCCACCTGATCCAAAACAGTCTCAAACCCAGCAGCGCCGCCATAGTAAGGGTCTTCCACCTCGCTATTGACCGGCATAGAGGTAAAGGCCAAAAATAATTTCACACGTGCCGCATATTTCTGCGGGCATTGTTGCTGCAATGCCCGCAAATGGCTGCGATCCATCGCTAAAATCAGATCAAACTCGGCAAAATCCGCACTGACCACCTTACGCGCCCGCAAAAAAGACAGATCATAACCCCGCTTTTTGGCGTGACTCTGCGCCCTTTTATCCGGCGCTTCGCCAGCGTGGTAATTCTGAGTGCCGGCAGAATCCACCTCAATAGCATGCGCCAGCCCTGCTCGTTCCACCATTTGCCGCATCACGCCATCGGCGCTGGGGCTGCGACAGATGTTGCCGGTGCAGATAAAGAGGACTTTAAATTTACTCATATAAACCAACCCATGTTTGTCTTGAAAAATAGCGGTTTAAATCCGCTGATTACGTATAACCCTTGTCACCGCTTCAAGTAACAGGCTTTGCTGGCGTTCATATTTCAGTGAATCTGTACCTCAGCCCCACCTGTAAAAGGAAACACAGGCCAAATAAAGCTGACTTGTGTGTTAACTTCCAGGCTCCTTTTACTCAACAAAAGATCGACTGTGCAAAAAAACACCGAACAGGGCGCTGCCATTTACTCACGTCTGGTACTTAAACTTTACGACTGGTGGGTACTGGGTATATCAAACCGCCTTGCATGGAAATGTGCGACTAAACAGGTTCTCTTACCTTTTTTTAAGCAATATATCGGACAGCGGCATCTTGAAGTGGGCGTTGGCACGGGGTACTACCTGCACAATGCCAGTCTTCCGGCCAGCCAGCATATCACCCTGATGGATCTCAACCCCAACAGCCTGGACGCTGCCAGCGCACGTTTAAACCGCTCATCGACACAGCTGATTCGGCACGATGTCATGACCGCCCTGCCGGCTCAGAAAAACGGTGCATTCGATTCAATCTCTCTGTTTTACCTTTTACATTGCCTGCCAGGCACACTCAGCGAAAAAAGCGTTATATTTGAGCACCTGAAGCATCACATCAAACCTGACGGGGTTATTTACGGCGCGACGATTCTGGGCACAAGCGCCAACCATAACCGCTTTGGCCAGAAACTGATGATGATTTATAACAAAAAAGGT
>JBOFGM010000355.1:0-7861 GCA_051649105.1 Iodobacter sp.
CGGGACGAAGCAAACCCAGTGCCGAATATAATCCGGCAGCACGCCCCTGGTTTATTCAGGCCAAAGCCGCCAGTGATGTGATTATCTCCGGCCCCTATCCGGATTCTGAGCCGGCGACCAAGGGCCAGCTGGTCATTACCTTTGCCAAGCAAGCCAAAGATCCCAATTTTGTGATTGGTGGCGATATCCTGATTACCGATCTGGTGAAGTCCACGCTGGACGCCAAGCTGGCTGGTAAAGGCCATGTCTTTTTAATGACTAAAGAAGGCAATATCATTGCCTATCCAAAACCTGGCTTTGATCTGAAACCGATTGGCGATGTCATCCCCGGTTTAACGGCGGCCAACTTTGCCTCGCTGCAAAATAAAGCCAGCAATATAAAGATTGATGGCAACGATTTTCTGGTGCAATTATCCCCCGTCGCCGGCAGCGACTGGATTTTTGGCGTGGCATTGGATAAAGATGAAATTGATGCGCCGCTGAATCATTTAATTATGATTATTATTGCCGCCGTGATTGCCGTACTGGTGATTGTCTTGCTGTGCAGCACCGCCTATTTACGCCATTTGCTGGCCGGTTTATTGCAAATTCGCGATGCCATGCAGGATATCTCACAGGGTGAAGCCGATCTGACCCGCCGTATTCCAAGTAAGGGCAATGATGAAGTGGCCCAGACGGCAGAAGCCTTTAACCGCTTTATTGAGCGCTTAAATACCCTGTTCCTTGAATTACGCCACGAGGCGATTGAACTCACCAGCGGCGTCAGTGAAGTCAACGAATCCGTGCTTAAACTGGCCGATGATTCGCATATTCTGGCCGATATTTCCAGCTCTAATGCGGCCGCCATTGAAGAAGTCAGCGTCAGCATCTCGCATATTGCGGAAGCGGCCCGTGAAACGGACCATCTGGTGAAAAATGCAGCCGATGCGTCCCGCGATGGCAGCACCAATGTGCATAAAATCAGCGAGGAAATGGCGCATACCCGTACCTCGGTGAATGATCTGGCCTCGCTGCTGGCGTCCCTTGAACACCGCTCACAAGATATTACCAAGATCACCAATGTGATCCGGGAAATTGCCGACCAGACCAATTTACTGGCGCTGAACGCCGCCATTGAAGCCGCAAGGGCGGGTGAGCAAGGCCGTGGCTTTGCCGTGGTCGCCGATGAAGTACGCAAACTGGCCGAACGCACCGGCAAGGCCACCATGGAAATCAGCCAGATGATCGGCGATATCCTGACCGAAACCGGCCAGGCAGTCAGCAATATGCAAACCACAGTGAAAGCGGTGGATACCAGCAGCGAACTGACCCATGCCGCCAGCGAGCAGATGCTGCTGATTGGTCAGTCGATGCAGCAAGTCACCGAGCGGATCAGCGAAATTGCGCTCTCTACCGGTGAGCAGCAAAATGCCACCACCGCCATGGCGCAAAGCACCGAATCCATTAATGGCCAGATTCTGGGCTCCGATGCGGCCTTGCAATCGTCGATGCAAACATTGAAACAACTGGATGATCTGGCGCAGAAAATGCAGATGGCATTCAACCGGTTCAAACTATAACTGCATGATCTGTATCATTTATTAAGTCATGCCCAAAGGCGCTTTCCATTATGGATAGCGCCTTTTTTTATGACATGGATCATAAACACCCGAATAAATTTCGAAATTACACCATAAAATATATTTTACAAGAGAAAGGAGAGGATAATTTCCTGCGCTTATTTATCTGCTTACAGGCTGGTTATGCAATCCATCAAAAAGTCCATTACCCATAAAATTACCCTGCTGATTATATTTTCCATGCTGATTGCCATGATCAGCATTACGCTGATTACCTGCGTCAGCCTGAAGCATAACGGCCAGGCCGAAGCAGAGCGGGAAATCGACTCCGTCGCCGCCGGGCAGACCAGCTATATCAGCGGCTGGCTTGAAAGCCATAAACATACAATTAAAACTGCACAGCGCCATAGCGGCGATGAAAATAACCGTGCTTATCTGGCACAACTGGCAGAAGCCGGTGGTTTTAATCTGATTTATGAAGGCGATGGCCAGAATAAAACCATGCTGTTCTCCATGGCCGGACACGTTCCTCCTCCGGGCTATGATCCGGCTACCCGCTCCTGGTATATTCAGGCCAAAGGCAGTAATGAAGTCACCCTGTCTGAGCCCTACCGTGACAATAATCCCAGCAATAAAGATCTGGTGATTACCATGGCGCAAAAAGTGGCCAATCAGGAAAAAGTGATTGGTGGCGATATTATTATGGGCGATCTGGTTAAATCCGCGCTCTCTGCCCAATTAGCCGGTAAGGGCCATGTTTTCTTAGTGACTCAATCCGGTAAAGTGATTGCCTACCCCAAAGCGGGCTATGAGCTCAAACCCATCAGTGATTTAATTCCGGCCCTTGCCGGTGATCAGCTGGCGGCAGTCACCAATGACACCCATCCTATTAATACAACCATCGGCGGGGATGACTTTTTACTGGAATTAACCCCGGTGCCCGGCAGCGACTGGATTTTAGGTGTGGCACTGGATAAAGCAGAAATTGATGCCCCACTGCATCGTCTGATTAAAATTATTATTGGTGCCGGGCTGATGGTTCTGGTGGTGGTGGCCTTACTCAGCACCACTTATTTGCGCCGTTTACTGGCCGGCATCTTGCAAATTCGTGATGCCATGCAGGATATCTCGCAGGGTGAAGCCGATCTGACCCGCCGTATTGCTGCACAGGGTAATGATGAAGTGGCCCAGACGGCAGAAGCCTTTAACCGCTTTATTGAGCGTTTAAATACCCTGTTCCTTGGATTACGCAATGAAGCCATCGAGCTCACCAGCGGCGTCAGCGAAGTCAGCAGCTCTATCCTTCAATTAGCCGATGATTCACATATTCTGGCCGATATTTCCAGGTCTAATGCAGCCGCTATTGAAGAAGTCAGCGTCAGTATCTCGCATATTGCGGAAGCGGCCCGTGAAACGGACCATCTGGTGCAAAATGCAGCCGACGCCTCGCAAAGTGGCAGCGAAAATGTGCAAAAGATCAGCGAAGAAATGGCGCATACCCGCACTTCAGTCAATGACTTGTCGACCTTGCTGACTTCGCTGGAACACCGCTCGCAGGATATTACCAAGATCACCAATGTGATCCGCGAAATTGCCGATCAGACCAATTTACTGGCACTGAACGCCGCTATTGAAGCCGCAAGGGCGGGTGAGCAAGGCCGTGGCTTTGCCGTGGTGGCCGATGAAGTACGCAAACTGGCCGAACGCACCGGCAATGCCACCATGGAAATCAGCCAGATGATTGGCGATATCCTGACCGAAACCGGCCATGCAGTCAGCAATATGCAAACCACGGTGAAAGCGGTGGATACCAGCAGCGCGCTGACCCATGCTGCCAGCGAGCAAATGCAGCGCATTGGTCAGTCGATGCAGCAGGTTACTCATCGCATCAGTGAAATTGCGCTCTCTACCGGTGAGCAGCAAAATGCCACCACCGCCATGGCGCAAAGCACCGAGTCCATTAATGGCCAGATTCTGGGGTCCGATGCGGCCTTGCAATCTTCAATGCAGACGTTAAAACAGCTGGATGAGCTGGCGCAAAAAATGCAACTGGCATTTAATCGTTTTAAACTTTAAACCGGCGTTAAATCGCAAAAAGCGGCGCGGCTCAGGCTGTGCCGCTTCTGTAAAATTCCATTCGGCCAATACCTTATCGGCATTTTTGAATAAATAGCCGATACTTCGCACCGTTAGTTTTTTTTAAAAACAGCAAATAACCCCTTTTTTTATGATATTTTGCTCAAAAAAAGCATATTATCTGCATCAGAAGCAATATTTTTACTGATCCGGAAGAATCAGTGGCTTTAAAACAGATGACCCGTCTTCTGAGCTGCAACGGCAAACCAAAAGTTTAACGTCTGCAGTATTTCACCAGCACAATTAATCCAACTGAGCCAAGTAAATCAAACTCTTAAATGATGGCCATTTGGTAATAAAACCAATTGCTCCGGATTTAAGATAATCCCCTATCGTCTCTTCCCGCTTCAGCCCCTATGCTGTTCTGCGAGCCTGTGCCCGCAAGAGCCGCTGTTATTCCTTATTCATACATTCAGGCCAGCCAAGGAAATCAGATGAATCAAGTACAACATCCGCTGCTCCGTCTATTAAACCGCACCAGTCTGGTCAGCCAGATTATGGTGGGACTTATCGCCGGGATTGCTCTGGCGCTGTTCTTTCCGGCAGCGGCCCAATCTGCCGGGCTGCTGGGCAGTTTATTTGTCAGCGCCCTTAAAGCCGTTGCTCCCATTCTGGTCTTTGTTTTAGTGGCCGCTTCCATTGCCAACCATAAAGCCACCCAGAAATCGAATATGCGCCCTATTCTGGTGCTGTATTTATTTGGCACCTTTGCCGCGGCAGTGGTCGCCGT
Organism: Iodobacter sp.; assembly: GCA_051649105.1. GTDB lineage: Bacteria > Pseudomonadota > Gammaproteobacteria > Burkholderiales > Chitinibacteraceae > Iodobacter. Next base: position 4,426 of record JBOFGM010000355.1, read on the forward strand.
GGCCGCCAGCTTTCTGTTTCCATCCACTTTAATTCTGGTGAAGCATGCCAGCGATATCACGCCTCCGAGCGGTATTGTGGAAGTGCTGCGCAGCCTGCTGCTCAGCGTGGTGGATAACCCGGTTAAAGCGCTGATGAATGCCAATTTTATCGGGATTCTGGCCTGGGCCGTAGCACTCGGCGTTGCTATGCGTCATGCCAATGACACCACTAAAACCGTGGTCAGTGATTTGTCCGGCGGCGTATCGGTGATTGTGGGCGTGGTCATTCGTTTTGCCCCTTTAGGTATTTTTGGCCTGGTCGCCTCCACCATTGCCGAAACCGGTATTGGCGCGCTGCTGAATTATGCTCATCTGCTGGTGGTTTTAATCGGCTGCATGCTGTTTGTGGCGCTGGTGATGAATCCTGCCATTGTGTATTGGAAAATTCGCCGCAATCCATATCCACTGGTATTAACCTGCCTGCGTGAAAGCGGTGTGACCGCCTTTTTCACCCGCAGCTCGGCCGCGAATATCCCGGTCAATATGGCGCTGTGTAAAAAACTGGGCCTGCATGAAGATGAATACTCGGTATCCATTCCGCTGGGAGCCACCATTAATATGGCCGGTGCCGCCATTACCATTTCGGTACTGACTCTGGCTGCGGTGCAAACCCTGGGTATTGCCGTGGATCTGCCTACGGCCCTGTTGCTGAGTGTGGTTTCTGCGATCTGCGCCTGTGGTGCTTCCGGTGTGGCTGGTGGTTCCCTGCTGCTGATTCCTATGGCTTGCAGCTTATTTGGGATTTCCAACGATCTGGCCATGCAAGTGGTTGCCGTCGGCTTTATTATTGGCGTATTGCAAGATTCTGCAGAAACCGCGCTGAACTCATCCACCGATGTGTTGTTTACTGCCGCCGCATGTCAGGCTGCAGAGCAACAAGCACAATTGCGCTACGCCAGCGCTGAAAACCGCAGCTGATCCAGACCGGCGGGGCGAAAATATCGCGTCGCCGGACAGGGCTTCAGACAGGGGTGGTTGCATGAACTTATCTTCTGAACGCCTGCAAGGCATCCGGGCTTTCATTGAGGTGGCCCAATGCCGCAGTTTTACTGTGGCAGCCGGGCGTATGTCGCTGACCCGTTCGGCCGTTGGCAAGGCGGTCAGCCGCCTGGAGGAACGCCTTGGCATACAGTTACTGGAACGCACCACCCGCTCGGTAAAGCTCACAACGGAAGGAGCCAGCTTCTTCCAGAGTGCGCTGAAGGCGCTGACTGAGCTGGAAATGGCCGAAGCGGCGCTGCTCGACAGTCAACAAGGGCTGGCAGGGCCTCTGCGCATAGCGCTGCCTGCCTTATTTGGCCGGCGCTGGATTCTGCCCCCTTTAATGGAATTGGCAAACACCCATCCAGGTTTGCAGCTGGAATTGCAGTTCTCCAATGAACTTCAGCATCTGCAGCAAGAAGGAATCGATCTTGCCGTGCGTATTGGATGGCCCGCCGACTCGACCCGGCTGATTGCCCGGCAATTGGGCGTTCAAACCGTGCAACTTTATGCCTCCCCCGCTTTTTTGGCTGCACACCCGCCCATTCTCTCGCCCCGGCAGCTCAGTGAAATCCGCTGTATTGTCAGTCACCCAGGCCAGCACTGGCCCTTGCTTAATGAGCATGGAGAACGGGAGGATTTCCCGCTGGCTGAAGCCCTGGCACTGAATGATGCACAGGCCATTCTGGAGGCCGCGGTGGCAGGGATGGGCATCGCCCGTTTACCGACATGGCTGGCCGCAGATGCTGTCGAAAACAGCCAATTGCAACCTTTACTGGCAACAAGCATGCCACCTGGCCGGCCGGTTTATCTGCTATGGCCGGTCAGATCTTATATTCCAGCCCGGCTAAGATTAACCATCGATCATCTGGTTGCCCATTGCCAGGCCAACCCCTGGTGAGTTGCCCGCTTTAATAATCGGCATAAGGGAAATTAAGTCCCCAATATGGGAAATTAACTCGCTTTTTAAGAATCAATGGCCGCATTAACATGACCGTTTCCCCCTTCTATCAGGAAATGATGTCATGCAATCAAACCCCTTACAGAATCAAACCATTGTTATTATCGGCGGCAGCTCTGGCCTTGGCCTGGCGAGTGCACGCGCAGCCATTGCATCCAAAGCGCGGGTCATTATCGGCGGTTCTGATCATGAAAAACTGCAAACCGCTCTGGCCGGACTCGGTGAGCATGCAACCGGGCAGACCCTCAATATGCTGGACCCGGTATCCATTCAGCACTTTTTTGATGCCATTCCAGCCCTTGATCATTTACTGATCACCGCCGCGGTGATTTGCCCGGGCAGTCTGCTCGAAGCCCCCATTGAATCACTGCAGGCCAATCTGGACAGCCGCTTCTGGGGCAGCGTACACAGCTTACGGGCAGCGGCTCCACGCCTCGCCATTGCGGGCTCCATCACACTGACTTCCGGCATGGTGACCCAGCGCCCGCAAGCAGGTAAATCAATGGCCGCCGTTGCCGCTGGCGCAGTAGAAACGCTGGCGCATAGTCTGGTGGCAGAAATTGCCCCCCGCCGCATCAATGTAATCAACCCTGGCCCCATGCATACGCCCTTGCTGACCGGTCTATTTGGCAGCAACAGTGCGCAGATTGATGCACTGGCCAACGCCCAGCCTCTGAAACGCCTGGGGATGCCTGAGGATTTTGCCGATGCAGCCTTGTTCCTGATGCGTAATCCCAATATCAACGGCGAAGTACTGCATCTGAATGGCGGCAGTTCATGGGCATAGCCGCCATGAGCGCTGATCAATATCCCGCGGCCCCATAGCGGCCACCAGGCCGCGTATCCCGGGATACGCGGTGCAGCTGAGTGTGAGCGCCCGGCACCCTATTCTTCCCCCGGTAAATTTCACCTGGCTTTAGCGCGGAAAACCTGCGAAGATTAGTTGACCAATCAATCATTGCTATGTCTACTATGACGACTCCTGCTCCAGAACGTACTTTCCGCCAGTCTTTACTCGCTATTTTGGGTATCTGCTTTGTCATTATGATGGTGGCCTTAGATCAGACCATTGTGGCCACCGCCCTGCCCACCATTGTGGCCGAGCTGCATGGCTTCGAGCTCTATGCCTGGGTTTCCACCGCCTATTTGCTGGCCTCCGTGGTAACCATTCCTATTTTTGGCCGCCTTGGCGATTATTACGGCCGTAAACCCTTTGTGGTGGTGGCGATTGTCACCTTTACCCTCGCCTCGGTGTTATGCGGCGTTGCCAATAGTATGCTGCTGCTGGTATTAGCCCGCGCGCTGCAGGGCATTGGCGGCGGGATGCTGGTCGGCACGGCCTTTGCCTGCATTCCTGATTTATTTCCGGACAGCAAAGTGCGCCTGCAATGGCAGGTGATGCTGAGCGCCGCCTTTGGGATTGCCAATGCCATCGGCCCCAGTATCGGCGGTTT
>JBOFGM010000356.1:0-2954 GCA_051649105.1 Iodobacter sp.
ATCCGCCGCGCTGTTATCCACATTGCATGCCTTTGTGATGGCAGAAAACCGCAAATATAGTCTGCGCGATTTATTTGCTGAAAATACCGAATTACTGGCGTTACAGGTGACCGAGCATGCCAGCCATACCGGCGAGCACTATATTGCCGAAACCCGCCGCGACTGGGCCGGGATGTTTAAATCGGCCGCCGGAGCCGGGATTATTGTCGGCTTTATGGCCATGCTTAAAATTCTGATTACTAAAGCCCATTTGCCCTTATTGCTGGAGGCCATTGCATTCAGCTTAAATTATGCCTTTGGCTTTATGTTTATTCATATGATGCATTTTACGGTGGCAACCAAGCAACCGGCGATGACTGCGGCCAAAATTGCGGCTTCTATTCATTCCTCATCCCGGCAAAAAGATGGCTTAAATGAGCTGGTAGAATTAATTGTTAAAGTATTTCGCACCCAGTTTGTGGCGATTTCCGGTAATGTTTTATTGGCGATGCCGGTGGCCTTATTGCTTGGCATGGCCTGGCAATGGCAGATGGGTGAACCTTTTGTGGGGGCGGATAAAGCCAGTCATTTATTGCAGGATTTAAGTCCGATTGCCAGTCTGGCGATCTTTCATGCCGCGATTGCCGGAGTCTGTTTATTTATGGCCGGATTAATTTCCGGCTATTACGATAATAAAGCGATTTACAATGAAATCCCGGAGCGGATTGCTGCATTGCCATGGCTTAATCGCTGGTTTGGGGAGCTGCGGGCCCGGCGTATGGCCAATTATATCGAGCATAATTTAGGCGCTCTGGCCGGTAATTTCTATTTCGGGCTGATGCTGGGGTCAATCGGAACGGTCGGTGTGTTATTGGGCCTGCCTGTTGATATCCGGCATATTACTTTTTCTTCGGCTAATTTCTCATTTGCTCTGGCGGCACAAAACTTCCAGATGGACTGGCATATGGCGGCTATTTCACTGCTGGGCATCGCCATTATTGGTATGACCAATCTGGTGATCAGTTTTGCTTTAGCGCTGTGGGTGGCTTTACGCTCGCGTAAATTATCATTCCGCAAAACCCGGCCTTTATTGGGCCAGCTGATGCGGCGTTTTATTTCCCGCCCGGCAGATTTCTTTATTCCCCCTAAAACAGAAGTCTCTACAGCAGAAACCAGCCATGGGCATTGATCTTATTCTTGATGGTTTAACTGAAAAAGGCTTTGCGGTTGTGCCGCATTTTTTAGATGCGGCAGCCGTCAGTCAATTAGCCACGGTGATGCAGCAGCGACGCAGTTTATTTTATCCGGCCGGAATTGGCCGCCAGGCCGGATTACAGGTGAGTGGCGAAATCCGGGGCGATGATATTTGCTGGCTGGATGCAAGGGACCCTTTGGCGGCCGGGGTATTGGGGCAATTAGATGCGGTTAAAACCGCACTGAACAGCCAGTTGTTTCTGGGCTTGCATGAATTAGAGTGCCATTTTGCCGCTTACCCGGTGGGCACTTTTTATAAGCGCCATTTGGATCAGCACCGGGGAGAAGACACCCGCTTAGTGACCGTGGTTTTATATTTAAACCCGGAGTGGAATAAAGAGGATGGCGGTGAATTGCGTTTATATTTAGATGAGCATCAGCATTTAGATATTATTCCGCAGGGTGGCACTTTGGTGGTTTTTTTATCCGGCCAATTTGATCATGAGGTATTAATCAGCAAACGGGAGCGTTTATCGCTGACGGGCTGGTTTCGCCGCCGGTCGTGATGATTCTGTATTTTGTCTGAATATCATAGATGAATAAGTTGGGGCAGGGTATAAGTCCTGCGGTGGTAAATAACCTTGATTTATAAAGCAAAGTCTTTTTACCTTAGATAAGAGTGGTATCTGATTGCTCCGACAGATTTTAGTATTGATCTTGCTGTTAAGCAGCCCGTCCGTCTGGGCGATTTCGGTGTTATTTATTAATCCCGGTAAAACCAGCGAGCCTTATTGGGTCTGTGTGAGCCAGGCGATGGCTGCGGCCGCCAAAAATTTAGGGATGGAGCTGAAAATCGTCTATGCCGAGCGGGATCATTTACGGATGCCCGTTTTATTGCAGCAGACGCTGGATCAGGGGCCAAAACCTGATTTTTTAATTGTAGTGAATGAAAGACAAATGGCGCTGCCCTTATTAGCCATTGCCGAGCGGTCCCGTATTCCGGCTTTGCTGGCCTTTAATGATTTAACTCCGGCCCAGGTCGCCCAGGCCGGATTGCCCAGAAAGCAATTTAAATACTGGATCGGCAGCCTGTCGCCGGATAATCGCCAGGCGGGCTATTTAACCGGCAGGTCTTTATTAAAACGTTTAGTGCAGCAAAAGCCAGCCGCCGATGGCAAACATCAATTGCTGGCCATTGCCGGTGATAAATCCACGCCCGCTTCTCAGGAGCGTTTGCAAGGCTTACAAGATGCTTTGCAAGAGTTTCCCAGTGTGCAATTGAAACAGGTGGTTTATGGTAACTGGAGCAGGGGATTAGCTGCTGAGCAAATGAAAGTGCTGTCAGAGCGCTATCCGGATGCCGGTGCAGTTTGGTGTGCCAGTGATTTAATGGCTTTTGGCGCGCTGGCCAGTTTGGAACAACGGGATAAACCCAATAAGCCCGTTTTAGTTTCGGCAATTAATTATTCCAAAGATGCCATTTTATTAATTAAAAATGGCCAATTAGCCTCTCTGGCTTCCGGGCACTTTTTATTGGGAGCATGGAGTATGGTGCTGTTATACGATTATGCCCATGGTTATGATTTTATCGGGCAGGGGGCTCAGATGCAGTTACCGATGTTCAGCCTTGTGGGCGAAAAAAATGCTGATTTATTCCTTAGCCGGTTCAGCCCGGATGGATTGCGTAAATTTGATTTCTCCCGCTATAGCAAAGCACGCAATCCTAAAATAAATCGCTATGATTTCTCTTTGGGCTCTTTTAATGAGGTCAAATAAATACT
>JBOFGM010000357.1:0-2079 GCA_051649105.1 Iodobacter sp.
GCCTGAAAAATACGGCTGAAACCTATGCCGAGCGCCCGGATTATCGTCCGCTGACTAAATTTGAAAACCGTGGCATTAAGCTGGGCCATGGCGTTTGGGATTTATTATTCCGCAAGGTGTAATGCCGTGTACCTCGTAAGGCTTTCTTGCCCCGGAAGCCGCCTTGTTTTAAGCCCGCTGTTTTAACTTATGAAAAATAGTCCTTTATTTTTCTGCATCCTTGCCGATAACGGAGGGATGAGCCTGTAATTTCATCAGAAACGGATGGAAAGCAGCATGCTAAGGTAAAACAGTCGGCTTTATGACAAGGTGATAAAAATGAAAATAAAACAGGTATTGGTGTCGGTGGCGGCATTGCTGGCTTGTGCCGGTTCTGTACAGGCAGAAGAAGCCAGCACACAGGTGGTTTCAGTAGCGGGTTATGGTGCGCCGCCGCAGATTGAAGGCTTATCCGGAGCGCAGCGCCGTCTGATGTCGATGCGCGCTTCCAAGCTGGATGCTTACCGGGCGCTGGCCGAAACCGTGCAAGGTTTCAGACTGGCGGGTAACAGTACCGTGGCGGCACTGGCCGTGCAAAATGATAGTTTCCGCATTTATGTGGATGCTTATCTGCGCGGTGCACGGGTTGTTTCGATGAATTCATTGCCAGAAGGGGCCTACGAGACCATTCTGGAGCTGGATATGTCTAAACTGGGTAGTGATACATCCGGATCCAACCATCCCTATATGACACGGAGCCGTTAATTGATCAAAGCTGGCGCACTTTGCTTATTGCTGCTGGGGCAGGTTTCTGCCGCAGAAATCGAAGGTTTGTCTGCGATTGGCGTGGGCGGGGTGCCTATGGCCCGGCAAGAAGCGATTCAGGATGCGTTGATGCAGGCGTCATTATGGAATGGTGCCAAAGTTGAAGCCAGCAGTGATGTGGAAAACGGCCGGGTGAATGAATTGCAGCGGGTGATTCCGCAGCAGGAGCTCAGCCGCTATAAATTATTGCGCGAATGGCGGGATGGCAGCTTTTATCATGTCATGATTGAAAGCGATCCGCCGCCCGAAGTGCCGGTGGTGGTTACACCGGTTGCGGTGGCACCTGTGCCCGCAACGCCAGCGGTTGCAGCGGCTACTCCTGTCGCCGCGGCGGTAACGGCAAAGGCGGCACGGCAGGCACAGTGCCCGCAAAGTGATTTTGCCTATCGTAAAAAAGTATTGCTGGCCATGTTTCAGCTGCAAAATCCGGCCGATGCCAATGATATTGTGCATTTTCAGGATGGTTTACAGCAGGAACTCAGCCGTTTACTGGCCGCCTCAGATCATTACCTGCCGCTGCGCACCGTGAATGAAGCGGCGTTTAATTTGCAGCCTGGTTTTTATGACCCGGTCTTGCAGCCCGAACGGGTCAGGGAAATGGCCCGGCGCTATGGCTCGCAATTTATTGTGGGTGGAGTGGTGCGGGATATTGGCTCTTATGGTGAAAAATATGCCCTCGCCTGGGGCAGTGATGTCCGCCAGGGGGAACGCCGGGTCAGCGCTAGTATCCCTATGTTGCAGCTGAGTAATGGTTTGCCTGGCGTGGCGGCGCTGGGTCTGAAGATTAAACCCTCATCCCGGCGTTTTGAAGGGGATGTCTATATATTTGACGGTGCCAGCGGTGCTTTGCTGAAACAGCAGCGCTTTGCGGACAGCGCCAGCGGGGACGTGATTCAGGGCGGTGATTATGGCTTTGGCTCCCGCCGTTTTTATGACACCGATTTTGGTCAGATGGTGGAGCAACAACTGGAAAAGATCGTGTCGTCTGTGGATGATGCGCTGGCTTGTCAGCCCTTTGCCGCCAGGATCAGCCGGATCGATAAAAATCAGATTTATCTGGATGCCGGCAGTACCGCCCGGCTGGCTAAGGGCGATAAATTACAGTTGTTCCGTATTAAGAGCAGTAATCAGATGGTGCCCTCGGTGAACGGGGACAGCAGTATGTCGCTGGGTATGCCGGAAGAGCTGGTCAGCGCCGTCACGATTACTCAGGTGCAACCCCTGTTTGCTATTGCAGTTTTAGAAAGCGGCAGTATCCGACCGGAAGTGGGTGAC
>JBOFGM010000358.1:0-4353 GCA_051649105.1 Iodobacter sp.
ATTTAATGAGCTAAGTTGTCCGGTGAAATAATTCTAATTTTCTTAAATGCTCTTTGGCTGATTTTTTTGGTGCCGCGCGGCTTATATCATGCCGAATTGACTTTATGTTTCATATGCTATGCCCCTGTTGCAACCAAAGCCATTTCTGTATTGGTTTGGTGGTGGCTCTTGCCGTTTAACAGGTTCATCCAGGCCTTCTGCTCAATCATCGGTGGAGCGTTCATTTCAAGGCGATCTCCGCGGGTCATTTCCCCGTCGCAAAGCACGTCGGCCAGTAGTCCGCCACGGTGAAGCCAGTGTTTAATTACCGCCGCAGGGGGTAGCGATTTATTGCTCAGGCTGTTGCCAATCAGGGAGCAGGGCTCGCAAAGCTCGATACCGCGCAGCCTTACATTGCCGATGACAAATTCCACATTAACCAGTTCGTTCAGCCTGACGCCCCGGGTAACCAGGTTGCGGCGGGTCATCGACAGATCGGGCTGGCGGGAGTATGTGGCGCAGAAAAGTTCGATCTCTTCCGCCTCGACCAAGGTGATATTCTGGCCCGGGTGGGTGCTTTTACCAAAGTTCCGGTCGCCTGCAATGCCCATTTTGCTATGCGCCGTAATCTGTTCACACTCGATTTGAGCGGCTCCGCGCTCCGGACTAATAAATATACGTTCAACGATCATCGTGTTCCCCGGTGAATAATATTTGCCCTGAAGTTATTTGCTGACTAATTTATATCGCCATATTACGCCAGATTGACATGGTGTTTCCATTTTGTTGAATCGCTGCCGGCATGGCCGGTGCTGCTATTTAATCCGTGGCTTATGATTTATCGTGCGTTTTTTTGCTGCCCGCGTGGGGCAGCGGGCTAAAAGTGCCGCGGGCGCGGCGGGGTAGCCTTATGGCTTGTCAGTTGGTGTTATGCTATTGATCTGTCTTAATTTTAAGCCGCTAAAAACGTTTAATTAATCCGGATTGCCAGGGTAAAATAGCAGGGGTTTATTGTATTGCTATGGGATATGGATTTAAAAGTGGTCTTTAAGTGCAGCAACAGGGAATTTGTTTTTTTACAGACCCTGTTTATTGAAAGGGGCAGAGTTATCCCCTTTTGATGCTGATCACATTATTCAATATCCATTTTGCTGAGCAAGCTGTTATTCCCTGGTATTTTATCGGGTATTCTTTGCAAATAAGGGTTGAGCTCCTGCGTGGGAATATAAACAGCGCCAGGTTGTTCTGAGTGATTTTTCTGGATTGTTTATGATAAATATGGATATAAACACTACGGTGTCGTCGGCCAATATTTTAATTATCGACGATGATTCGGAAATAAGAGAATTGCTGACGGAATATTTAGGCCGGGCAGGATTTTCTGTGCATTCTTTGCCCGATGGTAAAGAATTAATGGATATCCTGAAACAGGATAATACCGATCTGGTGGTGCTGGATGTGATGCTGCCGGGGCACGATGGTTTTACCCTTTGCCGGATGATCAGGCAGTTTTCTACCGTGCCTATTATTATGCTGACCGCTGCGTCGGACGAGGCGGATAAGGTGATCGGGCTGGAGTTTGGTGCCGATGGTTATATGGCCAAGCCTTTTAGTGCGCGTGAATTGCTGGCGCAGATTAAAGCCTTGCTCCGGCGAAATCAGATGGTGCAACCGGCCAGAACAACAGAGCCCCGCTTCTGGATTTTTGGCGACTGGCATCTGGATGTGTTCCGCCGCAAATTACTGCACCTCGATGGCACGGTGGATTATATGGGCAGCCTGGATTTCTCTTTGCTGCTGCTGTTTTTGCAGCATGCCAATCAGGTGCTGGACCGCGCTGCGATTTCCGAAATCACCCGCCACCGGGAAAACCTGCCAATGGATCGGGGGGTGGATGTGCAGGTCAGCCGCTTACGCCAGCGTTTACGAGATGATCAGCGCGAGCTGATTCGTGCCGTGCGTAATCAGGGTTATCTGTTTTGCTGTGATGTGCAGCGTGAATATTAATTCCTGGCTGAGCTCTGTTGCTAAGCGATTAACGCCGCGATCGCTGTTTGTCCGTGTCTGGTGCGTGCTGGTGGCCGCCTTATTATTGGCTGAATTATTTGCCGGTGTGCTCTGGTATTACCAGTACCGGACCCGCAGTGAGGTGGGTCTGGAGAGTGCCGTACGGGGTTTAAGCCAGAGTGTGACCTCCACCGTTCATTTTATGGCGGCCTTACCGCATAATTACCGCCAATTGGTTTTATCGCAGCAGCGCAAACTGGGCGGGTCTCAATTCTTTGTTTCAATTAATAACCATAAATTAAACCAGGCCGTATTGCCCGCCAATCGTTCCCGTAATAAGGTGATTGATATTGCCCGCCGTGAATTAGAATTGCATTTGCGCGCGGATCAGGCCATTCATATCTCATTAACCCCGGCTAATCAGTTGCGGGTATTTAATGCCGGTGTATTAATGGCGGATTTACCCACGGGCTGGGCGCAATTTTCTTTGCAGGACAGCCAGTCTGATGCGCCGGTTCTGGTTTTTCAGCAGCAAATTAATGCCACCGACTGGTTGTTTCTGGCCACGCCTTTGCCACCGCCCTATGATTTAATTGATATCCCTGTTTTTACGCCTCGCCATTTCTGGTTTATTTTATTTGGCATGGTACTGGTCTTGCTGTTTACCTGGCCGCTTTTAAGGCGGGAGCTGAAACCCGTTAAAGCGCTGGCCAATGCCGCCGAGCAAATGGATTCCCGTCTGGATGTATTGCCTTTGGCCGAAGAAGGCAGTATTGAATTTGTTGCGGCAACCCGTGCCTTTAATAAAATGCAAAACCGTTTGCGCAGCTACTTATATAACCGCGAAATGCTGTTTACCGCCATCAGTCATGATCTTAAAACACCGATTACCCGGCTGCGTTTAAGGGCTGAAATGATGGACGATGAGATTCAGCGCAATAAATTTGAAGCCGATCTTAAAGATCTGGAATTGATGGTTAAAGGCGCTTTGCAAAGCATGAAGGATACGGATATTCATGAAAATATCGAGTCAATTGATGTGATGCTGATGCTTAATCAACTGACCGAAGCCTATGGGGCGCGGGTGCAGATTCAGGGCGTGGCCGAACCGGTGCGCGGGCGGCCGCTGGCCATTCGCCGCTGTATTGGTAATCTGATTGATAATGGCCTCAAATATGGTGAAAACGTGGTGATTACGCTGGATAACCAGCCCGACCGGATTACCCTGTTTATTGCCGATGATGGCCCTGGTATTCCGGAGCGTTTATTTGAAAAAGTATTCGAGCCGTATTTTCGTTTTCAGAATGATAAGCAAGGCACCGGTCTGGGTTTATCGATTGCCCGCAGTATTGCGCGCAGCCAGGGAGGGGAGCTTATTTTGCATAATGATCTGCAGGGCGGCTTGGTGGCCACGCTGGTTTTATTGCGCTGGGTGGACACATGAAAAGGTTGTTGATTTTATGTTTAACCGGCTGGTCTGTTTCTGCCAGTGCCGGCCAGATTGAGGTGTTGCATTACTGGACTTCGCGCAGTGAAATGGCGGCGCTGGGCGTGATTAAATCTGAATTAGCGCGTAAAGGGCAAATCTGGAAGGATTTTGTGATTTATGGCGGCGGTGGTGATGGCGCGTATTCGGTATTGCAAACCCGCGTGATTGCAGGCAATCCCCCTGTTGCCGCTTTAATGGAAGGCCCGATTATTCAGGAATGGGCTTCTTTAGGTTTGCTGGATACGCCTTATTCTCCGGCGCTGGAAAAACAATGGGATGCGGTATTGCCCGATATAGTCCGCCAATCGGTGAAATATAAAGGGCGCTATGTGGCGCTGCCCACCGATATTCACCGGATAAACTGGATGTGGATTAATCCGGCCCCTTTTGCGGCATTAAATTTAGCCGAGCCTAAGAATTGGGATGATTTTTTTAAAATTGCACCCAGGCTTAAAGCCGCCGGCTATATCCCTTTAGCGCTTGGGGGGCAGGACTGGCAGGAAGCCACTTTATTTGAAAACCTGCTGCTTGGCCTGAGTGATGGCGTTTTTTACCGCAAAGTCTTTATTGAGCAAAATCGCGACGCCATTAAAAGCAGCAAAATGATTCAGATTCTTGAGCGCTTTCGCCAATTACGTCCCTATGTCACGCCCAATGCCGGCGGGAGGAGCTGGCCACAGGCATTGGCGGATCTGCGTGAAGGCAAGGCGGCCATGTTTATGATGGGGGATTGGGCCAAAGGTGAATTAATGCAGCAGGGTATTGTTCCTGGCCCCAAATTGCATTGTTTGCCGGCACCGGGCACCCATAACTACTTTATTTATGGCCTGGATAGCTTTGCCTTGTTTCATCCGCCGGAAGGGGCCATGGGCAGTAAG
>JBOFGM010000359.1:0-5777 GCA_051649105.1 Iodobacter sp.
CCGCCTGAGCAGATATTGCAAAATCAGCGCGGTTGCGGCCATGGTAATCAGGGTCGAGAGCACAATCACCAGCAAAATAGCCCAGCCCTGCTGACGCAGCAGCGGCCCGTGTTCAATCAGCCCCACCCCGGCCGGCACAAATAATAAAGCCATATGGGACAACAGCCCTGTTCCGGTTTCGGCCAGCTGCGGGTTCATCCGGCGGCGCAGCAGGCTGACACATAACAGCAGCAACATCCCCAGTACGGCACCAGGCAAGGGCCAGTGCATAAACAGCACCAGCGCTTCACCGGCCAGCCAGTAGCCAAGCAGCTGCACCAGGCCAAAAATCATCTTGATCCGGCAAAAAAGCACCGGTCCGCTGCAAAGTAAAATCTGGCCAGAACTGACATATTGCCCCGGGTTATTTAAAGATTAACGCGTTCAATCTTATTTAAGCTGCGACCTAAAAAGCGCTCGCCCACACTTTGAAATTTAACCGGCACATCGGTGACATAGAAACGATAATCCGGCGGCTGATGCGATGGATTAGCCATTCCGGAAGCCTGTAATAAGTCCGCCGCCTGATCGGCAATCGACAAAGCCGAATCCACCAGATGCATCCGTCCGCCCACCACATCCAGCAGCAGCGGTTTAATCAACGGATAGTGGGTGCATCCCAGCACCAGCGTATCTATTTTTTCTACAAACACCGGTTTCAGATATTCCAGCGCCGTCATCCGGGTTACCGGATGATCCAGCCAGCCCTCTTCCACCAGCGGAACAAATAAGGGGCAGGCCTGCGAATAAACCCGGTGCCCGGGATTAAGCTGATGAATCGCACGGGCATAGGCATTAGAATTAATGGTGGCCGGCGTGCCAATCACACCAATACCGCCTGTCTGGCTGACTTCGACCGCATTACGGGCCCCCGCCTCAATCACATCCAGCACCGGCACATTGGCGGTGGCCCGGACTTTATCCGCCGCCACGGCCGCCATCGTATTACAAGCAATAATCAGCATTTTAACCTGCTGATTTTGTAAAAACTGGGCAATTTCCTGGGTGAAATGGGCAATGGTATCGACCGACTTCACGCCATAGGGAACGCGGGCGGTATCACCAAAATAAATAATGTTTTCAAATGGCAGTCTGTCCATCAGGGCGCGTACTACGGTTAAGCCACCAACGCCGGAATCAAACACACCAATAGGATGGGAAGGGAGTGAATTTTGCATGGAAAAGGATTTTACGCCTCAGCATCAAGATGAGCGAGTTGGATGTTTCCGTAAGTAATAGCAAAACAGCAAAAACAAACGGCCGGCCTGTTTTAAACAAGCCAGCCGCTGCTTTAATACCTCTGTTACCGGATCAGCTAAAGCTTCAATTAACTAATACCGTGCATCATTTTTTGCAGTTTTTTGGTCGACAGCAGCAAGATCGCAGCGGCAGTCAGTGCCATACCTACAAACAACATAAAGAATTCATACACACCGTTGATTTGCATGCCCATGAAGGTTGGAACAGCTTTGCCCGCTTCCGGATAAAACCCGGCCAGCACACCGGCAAACCAGTTAGCCGCTGCATTGGCACAAAACCATACGGCCATCAGCAAGGAGCCAAAGCGTGTCGGAGACAATTTATTCACCAGCGATAAGCCAATCGGGGACAGACACAATTCACCCATGGTGTGCAGCCAGTACATGGTAACCAGCCACATCATAGAAACCTTAACACTTGGATCCAGATGCTTCACGCCCGTTGCAATCACTAAAAAGCCCAGCCCCAGGAACAGCAGACCCCAGGCCATTTTAGTCGGTGAGCTTGGCTCCTGGCCGCGGCCGGATAACCAGGTCCAGAGGGATGCCAGTACCGGTGCAAAAATCAGCACAAACACCGGATTCAGAGACTGAAACCATGAAGTGGGTACGGTAAAGCCCAGAATCTGACGATCCAGCGATTCTGCAGCAAAGAAAGTCAGCGATACCCCTGCCTGCTCAAAGGCAGACCAGAAGAAAATTACAAAGAAGGCCAGCACACCAATCACGGTAATGCGTTCAATATCCACACTGGTGAGCGGCACATCGCGCTTGGCACGGTCTTCAGCACTGATTTTGCCCGGTGGCATACCAATCAGCTTGCCTTCCGGATCAACCAGATAGCGATCACGCAATGAAATAAAGATCACCAGAGAAATCAGCATACCCACGCCGGCAGCAAAGAAGCCCCAGCGAAAATCTGCCGGATTACCGGTATCGCCCAGAGCGCCACAGATCAGCGGAGCCATAAACGAGCCGAGGTTAATCCCCATATAGAAAATGGTATAGGCGGTGTCTTTCCGGCTGTCTGTCTTCTCGTAAAGCTGACCCACCATCGTGGAGATATTTGGCTTGAAAAAGCCATTACCCGCGATGATAAAACCCAGCCCGGTGTAAAACAGCGGAATAGCGATGTGGGCATCCTGAAACCAGGTTCCTGCAAAAAACAGCAGAAACTGGCCAAGCGCCATCAAAACGCCACCAAAAACGATAGAACGACGGTTACCCCAGAAACGGTCAGCCACATAGCCACCGATCAAAGGCGTCAGATAAACCAGTCCCGTATATTGCCCGTACAGGGCAGAGGTAAATTGTTTATCAAACGACAGCGCCGAAATCATAAATAACGCTAATAAAGCCCGGTTACCGTAGTAGGAAAACCGCTCCCACATTTCTGTGGCAAATAACAGGTAAAGGCCTTGCGGGTGGCGCGACTGAATAGCCATCTGGGTATCCTTCGGGGGTTTATGTTGTATTGCTACTATTAATACCTTACAAATGGACTGGTGCGTTATCGCAAAACACCAGTTTTTATCAGGTAATTTTCACACTAAATGAACTTATTCCGTAAAATCAACACTAAGGCGACGTAAATATTTTGCATTACATTTGTGAAAAATACAGCCACCAAGGTGTAAATACTTACTTTTTAACCGTTCACAATCACTGTATTTGAAATTGCAAGCCATAAATAGCCTGCCAGACAAGAGCATCCCTTTTAATGACATAAGCTTTATTGATCACGCGCAGATATTGGCATTTAATGCCAACTATAAAGCGTGATTTAACAGAAAATCAGGCCGCATCAGCGATGAACGGTTAGGCAGGACGGCATTATCCGCCATTTTCTGGCCAAAACCGGTACATCATACTTACAAAGCCGATAAACGAGCCAGGCCAGCGTTGGCAGCAGGCCGTGAGTAGTAAGCAAAAAAAAGCGCCTTCCGTAAAAAATTACAATCACAGAAAGGCGCTGGTATAAGTGGCTAAAGATTAATGGTAATGGCCCTCAGCGGCCTTAGCACCAACATCCCGCTCCTGCACCATCACAGAGACTTCCACCGCACCCGATTTTTTAAACTGCAATTTCAGCGGAAACTTGTCGCCCGCCTTTAATGGCTGTTTCACACCAAAAATCATCAGATGGTAGCCCATACCTGGTTTCATTTTGATGGTCTCGCCGCCTTTAACTTCCAGCTCCGGCACCTGACGCATTCTCATCACATCGCCATCCATGCTCATGGTATGAATTTCAACGCGTTCAGCGCGATCGGTGGAAGCCGAAATCAGCTGATCATCGGCCGATCCTTTATTTTCAAGACCAATATAAACAGCGCCCACCTCTTTACCCGGCAAAGTCGGCACCGAAAAAGGATGCACCACCCGGATGTCTCCCGCTTTATATTCATGGGCAAAAGCGGTTACAGCCAGTAAAGAAGCGGCCAGTGCCAGAGCAATCTTGTTCATTATGTAAATCCTTGGTTTAAGTTTATTAGTACAAAGATCCCGCGAGATCCTTTATCCCCCCCTGTGATCAAGGTCACAGGCGGTTACACCCGCAGAGCCATTACGCCCCATTAATACAGCCGGTAATTCACCTCCCATTGCAACATAGCAAGCCTGTCAGAGAGGCCATTACGCTCCGTCTGATACAGCTCCAAAGCCAGTAAATGCGCCGGATGGGCCTGCCAGGCCAGCCGCATTCCGGTTTGCCATGGTTTTTGATCACTGTTTGCAATACCGTTTTTAAGGGCGATCAGCGAAGAATTTGCACCGGCCAGCTGGTGGGTGATCCCCATCCATTCATGACGGATCGCCAGACTCAGCCCGGGCGTCAGTTTAACGCCGCCCTCCAGCGCAAGACCCGTTAATTCTCCCTGATAATCCACTTTACCCAGGGTACTGGCGATATCTCCTGTTTGCTTTTGCCAGCCCACGGCCGATTGCAGCCAGTATTGCTCCCACTGCCAGCCTGCCGTGGCGCGCAGCAGCGTCGCCTGGCCTGCAAAGCAATCCACCTGCTGCCCGCAGCCCTCGAGCTGACTGCCATGGCTGTGACCGGTATGGCCATCAGACACCAAAGAGCGGCTGAGCTGCGGCAAAAAAGCCGCATGGGTACTCAGCGACCAGGGGCCGTTTTTCCAGCTCAGACCCGCCGTCCACAGGGCCCCATCGGCCCCGGGATAACCATGGCCATTAAAAACGCCGGCTTCAGCAGTCAAGTCCCCGGCCAGATAACTGAACGCCAGCCCGTCTTCATGCCAGTGATCATCTGCCAGGGCGGTATGAAGCCATAAATCAGGCAGGGCCCATGCTTTCAGGCCTGCTGACGCAAAAGCCGGAGATTGCCGGCCCAGTGTCAGCCGGCTGGGCCCTGTGGCCCATGCCACGCTGGCATGATCCACCACCATGGCTTTTTCATGATCGTCATAAGCCAGCATCAGATCCGAGCTGAGCCCGGTCAGCCATTGCTGATGCCAGGCGAGACCCGAACCGCCATACCAGCCGCCTCGGCGGTCTTCCTGCCCCGCGCCCAGCACCGGCAAAGGTGCAGGCCAGGCCGATTCTCCCGACAAATAGCGTAAATTAAGCACCGCGCTGATTTGCGTGGCACCGCCCTCTTCCTCATGCGACCCGTCATGGGCCTGCACCTTATTGACTACTGCGAGGATCAGCAAAGCGCCGATCAGTGATAAATTTTTCATCGGTCAGGGTCTTTAAAAAGGCGACAATATTGGTTTTGTCTTGCTCGCTCAGTTGAATGCGAACAATCAAATCGCTTTTAAACGGATTAAGCCGGCCATCTCCGGCATGCGGCCCGGTTTTAATCTCCCGGCCACCGGCGGCATAAAAATCCAGCACCTCTTCCAGCGTGCCGATACTGCCATCGTGCATATAGGGGGCGGTCAGCGCGACATTGCGCAAACCTGGCGCACGGAACATCCCCATATCTGCCGGTTTTCCGCTCAGCTCAAACACCCCGCGATTGGGCTCGGGAAAGCCGCCCTTGCCATCAATGTTGTAGAGCCCGGTGTTATGAAACAAGGTTTCAACCCAGGTCGAACCGGCATGCACCACCTGATCATTAAAATTAAAGCTGCCATGGCAATGAAAACATTCGGCCTGCTCACCAAAAAACAGATCCTTACCGCGCAGCTCGGCCGGCGTTAAGCTCGCCTGCCCCTGCAAATACTGATCATATTTAGAAGTGGCAGAAATCATGCCGCGCTGAAAAGTGGCAATGGCCTTAATAATTTGCGTAAAGGTCAGCGGCTCGCCGGGAAACACCTCGGCAAACTGGCGCTGATAAGCGGCATCGGATTGAATCCGGGCCAGCACGGTGGCTTTATTTTGCTCAGTCACCCCCATTTCCACCGGATGCTCGGCAAATAACGGCACCTCCATTTGCCGCTCCAGCGTGGCCAGCGACGGATTGGCCCAGGTATAGGTAGGATGCCAGGCCGTATTGGCCAGCCCCTG
>JBOFGM010000360.1:0-3723 GCA_051649105.1 Iodobacter sp.
CCCGCTAGGCTTTCTCTTTTAGATGTTTGTGCCCGCACCGTGTTTTATGCACGGGCGGGCCTTTGTTTGAAGAAAACTTAATGCGTAACTGGATACTTCCCGAGTATATTTCCGACGTTTTGCCTTCTGAGGCGCGCCAGATTGAGGCTTTGCGCCGTAAACTGCTCGATTTATTTGCCTGTTATGGCTACGAGCAGGTGGCTCCTCCCTTGATTGAGTACGTTGAATCTTTGTTTACTCAGGATGACAGTGCTCTGGATTTAAAAACATTCAAGCTGGTGGATGAACTGACTGGCCGTCAGATGGGTTTGCGGGCGGATATTACGCCGCAAGTCGCCCGGATTGATGCGCATATTCTGAATCGTCAGGGTGTGGCCCGCTTGTGTTATGCCGGTTCGGTCGTAAGTACCCGTCCGGATGGTATTTTATCGACCCGTGAGCCGCGTCAGATTGGTGCCGAGATTTATGGCTGTGCCGGTGTGGCCGCGGATGTTGAGGCGATTGAATTAATGTTTGAAAGCCTGGCTTTGGCCGGGCTGACTGCGCCACGGCTGGATATTGGTCATATTGGTTTATTTCATGCCCTGGCCGATGAAGCTGCTCTGGCGGGGGATCGCAGGGCAGAAGTGTTTGGTGCTCTGCAGCAAAAAGATACCGCAACCATCAGTGAAATTCTGGCTGGCACACCGGCAGAATTGCTGAAGGGCTTTTTAGTGCTGGCCAATTGCTATGGCGGGCGCGAAGTGCTGGCTCTGGCTCGTGAGGCTTTACCTGCTTTGCCGCGTATTCAGGCCGCACTGGATAGTCTTGAACAGTTAACCGATGCCTTGCAGCTGCGCGGCATTAATGTGCATTTTGATCTGGCAGAGTTGCGAAGCAGTTACTACCATACGGGTTTGGTCTACGCGGCTTATGCCGATGGCTTTACCAATGCCATTGCCCGTGGCGGACGTTATGACAGCGTGGGTGAGAAGTTTGGCCGCTCGCGTCCGGCAACAGGGTTTAGTCTGGATATGCGCGAATTTTCACTGCTGCCATTCCCCGTGTTAAAGCCGGGTATTCTGGCTCCGGCGGGTGACGATGCTGCGCTGCTGTCTGCTATTCGCGCGCTGCGCGCTGCGGGTGAAATTGTGATGGTTGATCTGGGCGTGGTTTCCACCGAGGTGTGTGTGAACCGTGAGCTGAAGCAAGTTGATGGTCTGTGGCAGGTTGCCGCGCTTTAATTTGCAAAAATAATTTGTAGCAATAGCCCGGTGTCGGGTTGTTTGTTTGTGTGTCACGCTGTTCTGGTGTGATGCGTGTTTTGACTTTGGCTTTAAAAATTGAGGTTTGGCATGAGCAGAAATGTGGTCGTGATTGGTACCCAGTGGGGTGACGAAGGTAAAGGCAAGATCGTTGACTGGCTGACTGATCACGCACAAGGCGTGGTTCGTTTTCAGGGCGGTCACAATGCCGGTCATACACTGTGGGTGGGCGGCAAAAAGACCGTCTTGCGATTAATCCCGTCTGGTATTTTGCATGCGGGCAAAGCGTGTTTTATTGGTAATGGCGTGGTGATTTCGCCTGAAGCCTTGCTGAAAGAAATTGATGAGCTGGCTGCTGCGGGTGTGGATGTGGCCAGCCGTTTGCGTATTTCTGAGGCTTGCCCGCTGATTCTGCCGTATCACATTGCCATTGATCAGGCGCGTGAAGCAGCAAAAGGCGAGAAAAAGATTGGCACGACCGGTCGTGGTATTGGCCCGGCTTATGAAGATAAAATTGCTCGTCGCGCTATTCGCTTGCAAGATCTTTATCATCCGGAGCGTTTTGCGGCCAAGCTGAAAGAAAATCTGGATTGGTATAACTTTGCCCTGAAGAACTACTTCAATGTGGCCGAAGTGGATTTCCAGACTGTTTATGATGAAACCATGGCTTATGCAGAGCGCATCAAGCCGATGCTGGCTGATGTTTCCCGTACCCTTTACGACATGAATAAGGCAGGTCAGCCTCTGTTGTTTGAAGGTGCGCAAGGGACCTTGCTGGACGTGGATCATGGTACTTACCCGTATGTGACTTCCAGCAACTGTGTGGCTGGTACGGCTTCTTCGGGTGCCGGTGTGGCTCCGCAAATGCTGCAATATGTGCTGGGTATTGTGAAGGCTTACACCACGCGTGTGGGATCGGGTCCGTTTCCAACTGAATTGTTTGATGATGTTGGTGCCGGTCTGGCTAAGCGCGGCAATGAATTTGGTTCGGTTACCGGCCGTGCCCGTCGTTGCGGCTGGTTTGATGCTGCCGCGCTGAAGCGCTCGATTCAGATTAATGGTGTTTCAGGCTTGTGTGTCACCAAGCTCGATGTCATGGACAGCATTGAAACGATCAGCATTTGTACGGGCTATATGCTCGATGGCGTTGCTGTTGATATTCTGCCGGTGGGTGCTGAGCAAGTTGCACGCTGCGTGCCGATTTATGAGCAAATGCCAGGTTGGTCTGAATCGACTTATGGCATTAAAACGCTGGAAGAATTGCCGGCTAATGCCCGTGCGTATTTAAAACGCATTGAAGAGATTTGTGAGGCACCGGTGGATATTATTTCTACTGGTCCTGATCGTACTGAAACAATTGTATTGCGTCATCCTTATAACGGTTGATGTAGTGCTGTGTTTAAAAGAAACCCGCTTCGGCGGGTTTTTTTACGTCTGGTGCCGGGTTTTTACTTACACATTAACACCTTACTGGCAAGGCATTTATTCTCATGGCATTAAATAAACTTCTTTTAGTGCTGAAGCATAGGGACTTATTGGTTTAATATAATGATTTAATCGCATTTTTGTGGTATTTTGTGCCTTGATTTTATTTTAAATCACTGTATTTATTTTTTTGTTGCGTAAAAGACGCACTGTCTGCATTGGGGGTATTTGGTATTTTTTGTGTAAAATATGTTCAGTTTTAGTGAAAAAAACCGACTAGCGGCGGTTAAATATACTTTTTTGCCAGGAAATGCAGGTAAATATGTGTATTTCCTTGCTCAGTTGCTGTCTCTGTTTGTTCTTTTAAATTGAATGATCTGGTGAAATTTGAGTTGAATGCACTTATTTGGTGCGTGATTTTCAGGGGCAGAGGGCAGGGATCGTGTTTCCATAAATAGCCAAAATGGTGAAAATTTCCCTCGATCTTTCTGCGGTTTTGCGGGTTTTGCTTTTTAGTGGGCAGGGGTAGTGAGGTTTTGTGCACTGATATGGTGCATTTCGGTGAGCAATGAATAAGGACAGGCTGAAATATCAGCAGAATGCAATGAGTGTTTTCATGCCGGGTGCGGCGGTTTTCCAGGTTCAAAAAAACACAGGTCTCGTGGTGGTAGGCAGCTTGCAGCAAAAAAGCATATCTTCTTAAGCACACAAGGCAGCTCTTGTTTGACCCTTAGGAGATTGGAAATGACTGTTAAAAAAATCTTGGCCACTGCCATTGCAAGTTTATGCGTTATCGCGACTGCTCAGGCAGATGTAACAATTTATGGTATTGCACAAAAATCTCTGGATTTCGGCAATACAGCAGGGGACGTTAATAAGTTCTCTCTCCAGGATATTGGCAGCCGGGTTGGTTTCAAAGGGACTGACAAGCTCGATGATGGTTCAGTCATGCTTTGGAAGCTGGAATCGGGTTTGAGCACCTTTGGCAGCCGTGAAGCATGGATCGGCTACGAAAATAAAGATCTGGGTACTTTGCGCTTTGGTAAGAGCAAAG
>JBOFGM010000361.1:0-2979 GCA_051649105.1 Iodobacter sp.
ACCCTGCTTTGCGCCCTGATGCTGGTGCCCACCCTGCTGGCGCTGCTATGGCCCCTGCTGCGCGGACGCACCGAGGCCGGAGATATCCGCCGCGCCCGCTATGCC
This sequence comes from Iodobacter sp., assembly GCA_051649105.1. Lineage (GTDB taxonomy): Bacteria > Pseudomonadota > Gammaproteobacteria > Burkholderiales > Chitinibacteraceae > Iodobacter. The sequence goes on from JBOFGM010000361.1 coordinate 106, forward strand.
CTGCATGAAACCATTCTGGCCGAGCTGGCGGACGATGTGTTACATGGCCGGATCAATGCGTCCGATCAAGAGCAAGCACGGCTGGAGGCCGAAGCGCGCTTGATCAGCGAAACCGGCAGCCCGATTCACACACTGAACAACCGCCCGGCCACCTCGCTGGCGCTGTGTTTATTGCTGCTGCTGCCGCTGGCCGCCGGCGGGCTGTATTTTACGCTGGGCACACCGGCCGCGCTGGATCCTTCGGCCCGTCAACGCCCGGATGTGGGCCCCGGCGACATTGCCAATATGGTTAAAACGCTGGAAGCCAAAATGGCGCTGCAGCCAGGAGATCAAAAAGGCTGGCTGATGCTGGCGCGCAGTTATCGCGCGCAAGCCCGCTATGCCGAAGCCATTACCGCCTATGAAAAAGCCTGGCCGCTGATTGAAAAAGATCCGGGTGAGCTGGCCCGCTTTGCCGGCGCACTGGCCATTGAAAAAAACAGCTTTAAGGGCCGTCCTGCAGAGCTGCTGGTGAAATCGCTGTCCATCAATGCCAGCGAGCCCGATGCCCTGATGCTGGCCGGCAGCGCGGCCGTTGAGCGCGGTGACAAGGCGGCGGCCAAAGACTGGTGGAATAAACTGCTGATTTTGCTGGAACCAGGCTCCGAAGATGAGCTGTGGCTGAAAGAAGAAATCCGGCGACTCAGCACGCCTGCCACAGCCTCTGCCCCTGGTTAGTAAAGCGCCCGATGGGCGCTTTTTTTACTGCGGTCCATCCACTGACCCGACCATTTTATTACAAGTTACCTTACTAAAGCTTTTGCATTACAGGCGTAATAAATCAGGCTTATTGTCAGTATTGGGTTGGCCCTGTATAAATTGCGCCCTTAGCCGTCTGCCCCGGAAAACCCATGCCTTACTTTTTGCTTCTGCTCTTTTGCTTACTGACCGCCTGCTCCGGCAAATCTGATGAGCAGGGTTCTGTCCTGCCGTCCTCTCCGGCTAACGGCGCAAAGCTGGCTTATCAGCACAGTATTCAGATCGAAACGGCGAATGTCAGCACGGTTTTTGCCTCGGCCGAACGCCTGTGCCAGGAAGCCGCTGCAGAGCAGTGCATGATTTTAGAATCCCGTTTAAGGTCGGGAAGAAATATCAACGCCTCATTAAAGCTCAGGGCAAAACCTGCGGCGGTTCGTAAACTGATCAGCCGCTTAGGCCAGCAAAGCAATATCACAGATCAATCCACCACAGCGGAAGATCTTGCCGCTCCCCTTGCGGACTCCAGTAAGAAACTCGCCATGCTGCAAGATTACCGCAGTAAGCTGGAAAGCCTGCGCCAAAGCGCCAAAAAAGACATTGATGCCCTGATCAAGGTAAACCATGAGCTGGCGCAAGCCCAGAGTGATCTGGAAACCCTCAGCGGTGAACACGCCCGGCTGATGCAAAGAGTAGAAACCGAGATTTTAAATATCTCTGTCCGCACCGGCCGTGAGGGCGGATTCTGGAGCCCGGTCCTCTATTCCCTGTCTGACTTTGGCCATCATTTATCAGAAGGCCTGTCTTTTGCCATTACCGGCACCGCCTATTTATTACCATGGCTGCTGATGCTGCTGGTGATCATCTGGTCGGGGCGCAAACTGTGGCGACGCTTTAAAAGGCCGCAAGAGCCGCGCTGAATAAGGAAATAAGCAATGACATCAGAAAAACTGAGTGAATTTTTATTCTTTTGCCTTTGTATCAATTACGGCGTCTTGCTGCTCTGGTTTTCAGCCTTTGCGCTGGACCGCCAGCGCCTGTTCCGCCTGCACCGGCGCTGGTTTCAGTTATCCGAGCCCCACTTTGATACGATTCATTATGCCGCCATGGCTCTATATAAAATCACCATTATGATCTTTAACCTGGCCCCCTGGCTGGCGCTGCATTTTGTCAGCTTTTAAGTCGCTTTCCTTTCAAAATAAGGAAACTTAATAAAAGATTAACCGCCCGCCTCCCCTTCGCTCGCTACCCTTTTAATCAAGGCGTCTGGCAACGGCAGGGGGAAAAATGAAAAAGTGGCGGCTGCTGATTTGCTGTTTTTTCTATTTGCTGGCGGGGGCAGAAGAATTTAATGATCAACTCTGGGCCCCGGTCTCTTTAGCCTCGGTCAATCTGAAGTGGAATCTGCTCACCCAGGGCTATGAGCCCGGCTTATCGGTGAAACGCCCCGAAAAGCTGGCCCTCTATGCCACCGCCGTGAGCGAGCCCTTTCAATGCAATATTATTCCACTGGTCAAAACGCTGATTCTGGCCGGCGAAACCCGGATGCTGCTGGAAGCGCCGGTGAGCTTTTGCATCCGGCTTCGCCAGGATGAGCAATCACCCGTCTTCAGCGCCTATATTCAGGATGCCCTGGTGGTGGATTATCTGCTGGAAGTCTCCGCCCACACCAGGGTCAGGCTGTTTGCTGATTTTATTGCCTTTGCGATCAATGAAAACCCGGCAAATAACTTTCCGCTGATGATTGTGCGCAACTTCTCCCTGTACTAAGTGGCCTGATCACCCAGTGTTTCTGCCGTTCCGCAGATCAGTATCCGAGTTCTCCCCGCACAAGCCTCAGGTCGCCTGATCACCCAGCGTTGCTGCAAGATAATCAATAAACGCTCTGACCTTGGCCGATAAATGTTTACGGCTCAGATACACCGCATACAGATAAAACTCCCCCATATGCCAGTCATTTAAGAGCGGCACCAGCCTGCCGGCGGCCAGATCTTCCCGCACAATAAAATCGGGCTGCACCGTAATGCCTTCTCCGCCCACGGCCAGTGCCCGCAGTAAATCGCCATTGGTGGCATGCACCGCCGGCTGAATCCGCACGACAGACTCCTGTCCGTCACGGTGATGAAACACCCAGTTATC
>JBOFGM010000362.1:0-8166 GCA_051649105.1 Iodobacter sp.
CGTTCCCCAACGTTAGCTATGATTGCAATTTCACCGCGCGTCCCCCCGTGCTGGCCACCATCACCACCCGAACAGGGGATGGCATTTTTATTGCCGCTATCCACCATGTCTAAAAACGAAGAGTTTTCCCGAAAGTCGCAAATAAATGCAGACAACAGCCGTACTGAGAAGGCATCTTCTCTTTTAATAATTGTTTCTATAGTGCCCTCGCTGTCAAGGGCACTTCCTGCTATGTATAGCCCTTGAGAAGTTACGCTCTTAGCTCCTTTTGTGTAAATTGCGGCATGTGTACTTCCTTCATTTATGGAATATGAACTGCTTGCGCATCCCGTAAGAAAAATGGCTGCTGGGGCAAATATACCCATTAAGGCATTGCAGGTTTTCATCTTCGTAAATCGGGCGCTAAATATACGGAAGCTCATCATTCACATACCTCGCTTTTTCAAGGGTTTTCTGACTGATGTAGTGGAGTATGCAGTGACAGGTCACGGTAACATCAGTTGTGGCAGGTCATCACAAGGGTGAGCTCCCTGCATTTCAATATTGGCAATATGCATCGCTGTATGTCGTCGCAGCAAATAAAGCCATCTGTGCGACCTGGGCTACCCCCTTGATCTTCAAATAACGGTGGTTGCGTGACAATCACAGATTCCACAGCAGTTGGTCGCCTCCATGCTTGTTCACAGGGGGGATTAGCGGTGCGCAGTATATTGAAGCAAGTTATAAGGATGGCGCGCACGAGGCTATACAAATTATTTTTACTTATGTCACCATCAGACTATAGATCTCGATTTTTCAGAAAACAATTGCAAATTATTGATTTGAATCACTCAGACTCTGGTCGGATATTTCAAACCATCTATGTCTTTATTTTAAGACTTATTAAGAATTGATTTTTCAAACTCATCTATTTGTATCGGGCGGCCAATTAAATAGCCCTGGTAAGCATTGCAACCGGCTGACTCCAGTAATTCTTTTTGCTCTTCCGTTTCAACGCCTTCGGCAATGACCATCAGACCTAGATTTTTACCCAGAGCAATAATGGTCGCGGCGATGGCTGCATCCTTGGGCTCTGTCAGAATCTCTTCAATAAAGGATTGATCAATTTTTAACTGATCAAGCGGAAGTCTTTTTAAATAAGATAATGAAGAAAATCCAGTACCAAAATCGTCAAGCGAAAAAGTGACGTGCTGCTGCCTTATTGCATTCATTCTGGAAATAACGGCTTCTGTTTTTTCCAGAAGCAGACTTTCTGTGAGCTCCAATTTAAGTTTGGTTGGATCGACATTATATGTATTCAGTAATTGCTTTACTTCTTGCTCGAAGCTGGGAAAGTTAAATTGTTTAGCACTTACATTTACTGCCAGTGTTAAATGGGATAGCAAAGGGATATGAGCCCAGCGCGATAATTGCACGCAGGCCTGTTCCAGGACCCAAAAGCCAATAGGCAGGATCAGTCCCGTTTCTTCCGCCAGCGGAATAAATTCAGCGGGAGCAATAATGCCGCGATCAGGATGTTGCCAACGCAGTAAAATTTCTGCGCCAATGCATTGGCATTGATTGTTGACCTGAGGCTGAAAGCAAATAAAAAATTCCTCATGAACAACGGCTTTGCGTAGTTCCGCCTCCAGAGCGAGTCGTGCTAAGACTGCTTTTTGCATTTCGGGATCAAAAAACCGATAGGTGTTTTTGCCTGAATTTTTTGCTTGATACATGGCGGTATCAGCGCGTTTTAAAATTTCTTCAGAGGTTAAAGACGTGCCATGAAACAGTGAAATTCCGATGCTGGGGCTGCAGCGGTGCATAAATGATGGATCCGCCCCATTTTTACTCTGGGGCCCAATGGTAAACTCTGCAATAAATTGCTGCAGTATTCCATTTGCAATCCATTTTACATCCTGAGCCGTTTGCTGCTCATTAGCGTCCAGCCCATCCAAAATAATAACAAATTCATCTCCCCCAAGACGCGCAACGGTATCTCCTTTTCTGACCACACTCACCAGGCGGTTTGCGACCTCTTTAAGCAGCCAATCGCCAGCATCATGCCCATGAGTATCATTAAGTATTTTAAAGTTGTCGAGGTCCAGCAAAATGAGTGCGGCATGCTTATTATTGCGAACACTGGATAAGATCACTTGTTTTAATCTGTCCAGCATTAGTCTGCGATTAGGCAAAGCGGTAAGAGGGTCATAAAAGGCCAGTTGCTCAATTTCCTGCTCAGCCGCACGTTTTTCTGTAATATCAATGGATACGCTGAGTAAATGGGTTGCAATTCCTTTTTTATCTCTGATTGCAATTTTTCGGGTAAATAAAGTTTTTATCTCTCCATGCGCCGTTGTTATTTCTTCGGCATCTAAATCGACGAATCGTTTTTCTTCTAAAACCTGGCGGTCAATATTAATTAATTTAATAGCCTGATCAGGTGGGAACAAATCAGCATCTGTTTTACCGATCACATCCTTTTCACTAAAACCAAGAAACTCGCTTCCGGCCGGATTGAATAAATCAAACCGTAAATTCTCTGCATTTTTCAGCGTAACCATTACGGGAATATTTTCTATGATGGAATACATTAATTCTTGAGTATGCTCCAGTTTTGCCGTGACTTTGGTTAGCTCCTGCTCATTTTTTTCCATACTGACTATATATTCAATTTGATCAAGCAGAGCAGAGCCCAAACGTTGTGCGGTTATAATTTGAGCTTGCAGCCAGGCCTTTGCGCGCCCGGGCCACATTTCCGTCCACTCTGCAAATGAATTTCTTGGAATTAGTCTTACTGCTCCATTCGCATCATTGACCGTTATTTTTTTCGGATCTCCTGCCCAATTCACACTGCGTGAAAATTCGCTTCTAAACCAAATAACGAAGTTCCCATTGCATAATTTCAATGGCGTAGCAAGAACCCCGGATACGATGTCTTTGTACTCCTCTGCAGGTGGAAAACGAATACTAAGATCATCACAAGCAAAGGTGCCATCCCCTTGTTGAGTCTTGAGCCATGTGACCAGCTTTTTTAATTCAATTGAATCAGGAACCTTGCCATAGCAATATTGCTTATACTCTAATGATAAGACAACGCCATCGGCCTCCATGACCTCTTGAAGTTCTTCCAGAATCTGGCTTGGAATGCCTTGCTCTGGCAGCCATAAGAATTTAGACATTCGGCCAAATAAATGAATCACTTGCTCATCAAGCTTATATCTTTCCAGTGCACTATCAATATTTAAACGATCTGATACCACTCTTCCAATTAATTCACATGTTTCTGCCAGCTTTGAGGTTAATATTCTCGGGCTTTTATGGTGGCAAGTAATCAGCCCCCAAAGACGCTGATCTTGCATTAATGAAATAGATAATGAAGCCATGACTCCCATATTTTTCAGATATTGAATATGTATTGGAGATAATGATCTCAGCCCGATATAAGTCAAATCAAGCGGGCTTTTTGAATAAAATGGTGCAGGCAAAATTTTGACAGGCGTTGCATCCACATTGGCTACATAACGTATTCTGTTTTTGGTATAGAGCAGCCTTGCCTGCGCGGGGATATCACTGGCAGGAAAACGCGAGCCCAGGTAAGAAGCAGACCCGTTATTACAACTTTCTGCGATGACTTCCCCATCCCAGTTGCTGTCAAAGCGATAGACCATTGTGTGATCAAATCCACTGATTTCTTGTATGTACTTTGCTACCAGGCTGAAGTAGGTTGATTGATTTTTTTCTCTGTCAATCGACAATAAGTTATTTATTATTTTTGTCAGATCATTGTTTTGGTATGGACTTTCTGAGTTAGGAATTAATTCAATGGATTTATATTCACCATTTTGAGAAATGATGATATCAAACAGGCTATTGCCAAGGTAAACCTGGTCAAGAAAGGTCGTTTTTACCTGAGTCTTGGCTGCGGTCAACAGGGGATGCAGCAAATGTATTTGATCTATATTTTTTCCTGAAAAATAATCAGTGGGATAGCCTAATAATGTGCTGGTATTGTTACTGATATAAGCAATATTAAAGCCCGCATCCAGGACCAGTAAAACGCCGTGATCTTGTATGGACCCAATCAGGTGAATGGCTTCTGTTGCACAATTGTGCAATGCCTGTTCAACTTCAGAATCATTAATTAAGTGAGCTGGCATAATAGCTAAGCCCGTCGTTGAAATAATTAAAGGCATCCGATGCCGCTTCAATCACTTCATCTGGCTGGTCTGTCTTGTCAGCAGAAGCGAATTCGCAAAATTCATCCCAATATTGCTCTGTATTTGAGCCGTAACCATGAAAGAACCTTCCTGCAAAGCCTGGGCTGATATTGATTGAGTGATGCAAGCATGGAGCAATGACTTGTGAACCTAAAGTAGAGCCTTCAATGACGTAAGCAACACCCAGCCAATGGCTTTTCGTTGCGATGCGCAATGGCTTTATTGCTGCGGCGCTGAGGCATGCATCGGATGGTGAAGATTCAAGATCAGCTAAATCGGCAAGCAGCCAGGGCAGCTTGCAACGTTGTGTATAGTCAAATGCGATATTGAACTTGTGTTGCGACTGAACCAGATGCGACTCAAATTCAAGATAGATCCCGTGATACGCCCTTAATAATTTGATGTAGCTGGCCAGGGAATAATCAGACTTTGTAATTCCTTTCAGCAGGGGGTGTTGGTGTAGTCGTGCATGATGCTGACTGGTTTTTGACTTAAGTAAATCCATCATCATCATGATCTTACCCAATTTGCTTACGTTAAGCTTATCGTAGTATATGAATATTCTAAAATCGAGCATGTTTGAATTTCAGCCTGCCGAACGCCGGGAAAATAAATTGAATATCAGGAAGGGGCCTTTGCTATCCAAGACCCTGAGGTGGAAGTTTGGCCGCAATAGATTGTGGTTGCAGGGGGTAACCAGCGTATGCCAGTGCGCGAATACTTTCAGGCATGGCAACCTCTGCTTGCTTGAAATGCAATATAAAAAGCGCGTAGCATGCTGCGTTGTACACACAGACAAACCAAATCTACACCTGTGCAGGTGTTGATTTCACGTTAGGTGCTGCCATGCCCATTATTCGCAGGCAAACTTCAAAGCAAGAACTTGATGAGGTCGTCGCTTACTGGATAGAGTGTCCGCGTTGCTCTGGATACCATGAGGAAGACTCTCTAATTCAGTTCCTTGAGGTTTTTACTCCACACCAAATCAAAGGCGCTATGTACCTGGCAACCTCTGCAGGCAGGCCTAATTATTTCAAATATCTTTGTGGCATTTTGCATAATTGGCGCCGCGATTCAGAGGCAGGTGTTCAACCCAGGTACTTTGATATCAATGAGTAAACGTTGGTACCTCACCCATCATTCAAGCTGGACTGGCTAAAGTCAGCCCCTTAATTCAAACATTAGGCGGCACTTGCCAGGCAATATTGAGTTAACCGACTTCGAGATCAGAATTGCAATGGCTGCGGAGCGACCTGTGTTGTTCCGAATGCCGGAGCTGTATCAGCATGATCTCTCTGATGTGTGGGATCAGGACATTGATGAGCACGGGGAGTACGGCTACTCTCTCGATCAGTATTGGTCCGATTCTGCACAGAAACCCTATGTCATCCTGGTGAAGTCAAAGTATGCAGGCTTGGCGTTGGTTAATGGTGCGATCAAAGCTCCCGGTGGTCAGTATTGGCTCGAACAGTACTTCATCATTAAGAATTACCGCCGGACAGGCCTTGGTCGCGCAGCGGCTACACGCTTTTTCGATTCGCGGCCAGGTCAGTGGCAGGTGGGCCAGATGCCCCTGAACCTCCCCGCCCAGGTATTTTGGCGTGCCACCATCAACGGGTACACGAATGGCAACTACAAAGAGTCAGGAATCGAGTCGGGTAGTTGGCGTGGGGTGCTCCAGGAATTCAGCACACCTTCAACAGGTGCCTGACCATTCCTTTAAGCGGATCTGCTTACTGCAGGTCGCTTCGGTCAAACGTCAGGCAACAACACTTATTGATGTCAGAGGAGAATTACAAGTGGGTAAGAAAATTACAATATCGTCCGCAGGCGAGATTAATTAGCCGATGTGTTGTGCGAAATGCAGATCCAAGAATGACCTCACACGCGCCGATGCAACAAGCGGTCATATAACATCAGTATCGCCAACCATTACAGGTGGCATTGCGGTAAAGAGTAACCTGCTGGACTTGTCCTATCCAGTTTGCGAAGAGCATTCCAAAGGCCTGCCGGTCGCAAATTTCATTACAAGAAATACGGCCGGCTTTAAGATGCTACGGGGCTTCATTTACGTGTTTGGCCCAATGTCATTGTTCACTCTGGTCATGATGCTGGTAACACTGATCACGAAGTCATCAACGATGGCCCCAGCTGGTGGAATGATTGCGATGTTCGTATTCCTTGCTCTGGCCTTTATTTGGATCTTGTCTTGCTTCAGGAAACTTCCTCTGCGAATAGCGAAGCAGACCGACGACGAGATCACTATTCATTTCAATGACGAAATCTATGCCAGAGAGTTTGCCAGGATAAATCGACAAAGTGTTATCGGGCGCTAGGCATTGAAAGGCTTGTCTCTCCAGCCCCCTGGTGTCTGTCCCATCGGTTAACCGGGGCAGTGCTTCTCGCTGCCGCAAGCCTGCCGTGGCTGCGGCCGATTAATTTAAACGTTATCAGGCATCTCAAAATGCATCTTCCCGCGTCCATTCGCACAGTAGCCAGCATCTGTGCGCAGCATTCATTGCCCATTCCCGATGGGCCAGGCGTATACGCGTTCTGGTGGGTTGCGGATAAGGCCACTCTCCTGGCTTCAAACCGTACAGTCATACTCAAGGGCCCCAATGAAGTTCGAGTCAAAGTCGAGTATCACGACTGGTGGCCGGCCGAGCTGACCTACCCTTGCCTTTATGTCGGCAAGACCACTAATCTGCGGAAGAGATTTGGCATGCACATAAAGCGCAATAGCGAAGGGCGTTTACACGCCGCTCATCCGGAACATCACAAGGCAAAGCCGAATACAACATCATGTCAACTTCGCTGGGGTATCGAGCACATCTTTCCCAACGAAAGCAACCCACTGGACCTTATCTCAACCTCGGTTGGTTTCTCTTACCGAAATGATTTCGCTGACAATGCAATCGCGGAGCGGTTTTTTGAGGAAGATCGGCTGGTCGGAACTTGGCGGCCTTGGTTCAATATCGACTCCGAGCGCTGAGATAGCTGATCCATCATTCAACGGGACGCCTGACGGCACCCGTTAATTCAAACGTCAGGTATCTCAGCCATGCCCCGCATTTTAGTCATCCTTATCGCTGCCATTACTCTGCTTGCTTGTTCCCTTGCGACGCACGGTGATCCTACGGTTAATGAACGTAATGAGAAGATCAAATCCATGGAAACCAAAGCATCGCCAGAGGCCTTACAACGAAAGGAACGATCCGAACGCGTTTTAAGAGCAGAGGCCGTGCCAATCAACAAATTCCTTCCTGTTATTGAAACGGAAAGGGGAGCCAGGCACAGAACAAAAGACAAAGTCGCTTATCGTGCATTAGCTTTGCTTGTTGTCGCAGTTAAAGGAGAGGGACTGGAACAGCCCTCTGTGGAAAAAATCGTCAAGGATTATGGCCTTGACCCACATTTCACGCCGAAAGAACGTGCCTTTGTGAAAAATGTATCGCCGTCTCAACATGACAAAGTGCAGTTTGTTTGGCGATACGAAGCAGCGTGGACCCTACTTTGGGCACTGGGCTATGTTGAGAAACTCGAAAAACCAGTGGCTATATGCGATGTCCTGAGGGCTGTAAAATTCATGCAAGAGCGAAAAACAAAACAATTCATTGCAGACGCAAAGCTTCGGGCATTACCGGAAATTCTCGATCAAGCAGATCGGATCTACCGTTATCACTGGGCAGCGGTTGATGCCAGAGTGAATGGCAAGAAAACACCGGCCGGCCTTGAACCCGGAATAACTCTTGAGCGTCACTACGCTTTAAATTGGCTTGTCGGCTACATGGATCAAGAGTGGGATGACATTAGTACCGATACCTGACCCATCATTCAAGCGGACACCGGGTCAGTGTCTTCTCGCTACCGAAAGCAGGCCTCTGTTAATTCAAGCGTCAGGCATTTATGTCCACTGTAATGACGAATGAAAGCGACGCTTTGTCAGTTCACAAGCGCGTAGGCACTG